>CAUYTY010000208.1 GCA_963575655.1 Gammaproteobacteria bacterium
AAATATCTAAATTATGGAACATTACTGGCCATATCCAGGTCTGGAACACCACCCCATAAGTATTGTGGAGAAAGCGCATTGCAAAGGAGACATCGCAATCCTTATAGGCCATCACCAGATCAATTGCGGATCCTCCTTTAGACGAATCCCCATGATCCTTCCATTTCCTTCCTCCATCGTAAATCGAAAGGGAAGGATTCTTATCTTCTCGCCAAGGCGCGAAATAATTACCAGATTTTCCTTTTCTAAGTCCTAATTTTTCAGCAAGGTCGTGAAGATCAATTGCACTCTTCAATTCATCGATATCCACGAGCTATCTCCTTCCCTGCGTGAGCCGCGAATACGCGGCGGCTTCGTCAAAGGTCATCCATGGGGATAAAAAAGCGATCCTCTGACATTCATCAATAATATCGATCAAGATCATATCTATCCCTCCTTGTGAAATTCGAAGTAAGCGGCATCATCCATTTTCCTCACACGCTCGCTGCGCTCCGGCCAGACCTGCGAGGGTGGTTTCCCGGCGAAAAGAGCCAGCATCACCCGAACTCTCCGTGCTCCCATCCCTTCCGCGGATTGATATACACAGGGACGACTAAAGCCCATGCGGTTACACCAATCTTTAATATCCAGCCCGGTCATGCGTTTCACACGCTTTAGCAAGCTAAGATTTTGTTCTATCGGAACTACTTCATTATCCGTGTAAGCATTTTTGCTACTAGGCGTCTCTAGCATGGTGTAAGCTCTACTGTGTAAGTGCTTACATAAGTATTGACCGCAATAGTAAACAAGTCAAGACAATGACCGCAATATCAACCATTGGCAAACGACTCATCGAGGAGCGAATACGTCTAGGATTTAACCAGACAAATTTCGCTGCAATTGCAGGGGCTGGTCGTACCTCGCAAGTCAGTTATGAAACTGATAAGAGACGACCTGATGCGGACTATCTAGCCGCGATCGCATCGGCTGGCGCTGATGTGCTCTATATCCTGACCGGTAGGCGCATTGAGGGGACGCTACTGCCAGAAGCGCTAACGCTCCTCACGCCCGATGAGGTAGCACTGGTGGACAACTATCGGAACAGTCCAGAGAGTGCGAAAAAAAATATCCGGGAGGTTGGCGCTGCGTTTGCGCAACAAAACCTCGCACAGAAACGACAGGTAGGTGAGGTGAATGAAAATCGTGAGAGGGCGTAGCCGACAACCGAGCGTTTATCAACCGGCAGGCCCATCAAGCGAATTATCCACATCCAAAGTCCGTCAGAAAAAACTATGGATTTAACGCGGAAAAGATGAGCATGTCAGAGTCAAATTCTAATCCTTGAAAAAATGCTTGAACCTATCCGGTGAAAATTCCGTATACCGGACAGTATGTTGGATATTTACATGCCCAAGGTAATGTTGTATCGCTCGGGTGTCCTGGCCATCGTTCGCCAGGTAATAACCACAGGAATGTCGAAGCATGTGTGGATGAATCGGAAAAGGAATCCCGGCATTTTTACCGACCTTCCCGATTAGCTTCCCGATGTTCGAGGTAGTCATGCGGCCACCTCGTTCGCTAACGAACACGTAGCCTTCCGTGGCCTTCCCTTTCTGCTCTTGATCGCCTCGTATCTGATTCAGTACCCGTAATTCAGGGCCACGGAGTGGATGAGTTGATGGCGTGCCGCCCTTGACCCGTCGGACATGGAGGATGCCTGCTTTGAGGTCCACCATCGCCCACTTCAGCGATACAATTTCAGCGGCGCGCAGACCATGACGAAACCCCAACAGGATGATGGCTTCGTCCCTGATTGGGTTGCGGCTGTTTTTCGCGGCATCACTCAGGGCGTTTACTTCATCAGCAGTAAGGTATTCCCTGGGCCGCATCGATTCACGAGTAATCCCCTTACGATTAGGAATGACTTTACGAGATGTCGGTGGGCTGGGGGATGATTCAGTAATTGCCAATTCGGTGCTCATGGTACTATATCTTTAGACGATTGAAATAAAACAAGATTAAATTTTAGGCGATTTTGGGTCAATTGTACGATTGAGACAGATTGTAATTTATTCAATAACGTACAGCCCGTCAAAAACTGATTTCCGGCTTAAAAAACTTTCCGTAAAATGACCCATTTATGGAAAGTTTAAGGTTGCCTATAAACCATAAAATGTAACAGGAATATATAGAATATCATTGATTTATAAAAAGATGCTATGTGCAATCATTGAAGGATTTCCGTATTGAAAGAACGATGAACTCTTATGAATGATAACGATATCAAAATGCTGCTGTGCTTGCCAAAACGGATTATAAATCCGGGAGCACGTATCAAGGATCAGCGCGGTTCTAGGCAGTTGAATTACGACATTGAGGGAGCAGACGGTCAAATATTCCGGCTTTTTATCCGGCAGAATTTGCGCATAGACGCGTCGTTTTCTTGTGGCTTGCTCTTCATTTCTCCGTCTGGAGAGTCATTAACGTTGACTCGTTACAACGGTGGTGATCATGACCATTCCAACCCTTTGGATGCGTCAGAAAAACTGTTGATGACGCCTCACATCCATGTGGCTACTGAACGGTATCTTGCCGCGAGTCGTAAAGCTGAACATTTTGCCGAAGCTACTGATCGATATATCGATCTGATCGGTGCCGTTCGTGCCTTGGTGAATGACTGCCATATCGATGGTGTCGATTTTGAATTGTTGAAGAGGTTTTCATCGTGAATGTCGCTGAACTCAAAACTTCGCTATGCGAAAGTCTGTGTCAGGAGGTATCGGTTACTGAACGGGCTCAGAGCTATGCTATTTCTTTACCACTGGCAGGTCGTGATGGAGATTCTTTTACCGTTTATATCCGTCCGGTGAAGGTGGGGTGGCGAGTTTCAGATATGGGCGCAACCTTAATGCGCCTGAGTTATGAAAATGATCTTGGTAAACTGTTGAGCGGTGCGCGTGAACGCTTATTCAATACCATATTAATGGAGGCTGGCGTACACGAGGACGATGGGGAATTGTTCCTGGAGGTCCCCGCGAATGCATTACCTTATGGTCTCTTCACCCTTGGCCAAGGCATGACGCGGGTGGAAGGCTTGAGTTTGTGGACGCGCAATCGAGTTGAAAGCTCGTTTTACGATGACCTCGAATTGATTATTCGTACAACGGTGCCCGTGCCGGACGAAAACGTGATCGAGAACTATAGCGTGCCTGAAATTGCTAATAGTCAGGATTACCCAATTGATTTCTTCATTAAGACCTGCGGTCGACCACTCTATCTGTTTGGCGTAAACAACCGTGACAAAGTACGATTGACGACGATTGTTTTACAGCACTTAGTACAATGTCGGCACAACTTTGATTCCATGGTCGTATATTCGAACGTGGACGAGATTCCCCAACCCGATGCAAAACGCCTAATGAATGCGGCGAATGATACTGTCGCGAGTATTAACGATGTGGATGTCATTAAACAAAAGATTGTGCATCGATTAGCTACCTAAGTTTGAGGAGTGAAAGATGAAGAAAATTATTGCAATTGGCGGCAGAGATATAAAAGACGAGTTGCTTGTCTCGAAAATCTAGGTGTTGCCTCCTGATTAGGCTCAAGCTGCTCGACCGCAATAACCAGTCCTGGTGGTGTCCAAACGAGCGAAACCGCAGGCCAACCCTCGGCATCCTTAGCAAGGTTATGTTACGTTAATGCCGAACCCCATCTCCGTCAGGAAGCGGGAGGGCTTTTTGAGATACCCGTTGTAGGTTCCTGCCCAACTGACATGGAGCGTTTCTTGGACACGCGTTATAGCAACAAAGCAGCTTCGTCGCTCCTCCTCCATTTCCCGACTATTCGCTCCTTTCTTGACAGCTTGATAGGAAGGAAATACTTCTTCCGCCATGCCAATCAGGAAAACGTGCCTGAACTCCAATCCTTTAGCACCATGCACGGTAAGGCAGGGCAGAGAACCAGGTACTCGGAATGCTGCCTTTGATTTGAGATCCATTTCCTGGAGGTAAAGGTGAAGCGTCACGTTCTCCGGGCCATGTTCGCGCAGCAAGGCCCCATGCAATTCCTGCCACGTTTTAATTTCTTCGACTTCCATCGGATCATCCATCCATTTCCGCGTCCAAAACCATTCTAGAAATTCCATGAAGATCAATCGCTCCCCAAGCTCTTTGCGTGTCCGTTCTAGGAGGCTTCCAATTATTCCTCCTGTCTCGGTAGTGGCTGCCGCATCAAGCCAAGCCCGTAAAAAATCTCCGCCGTTCAGCGCCGCAGCGGCTTCAACATCTTCGACTCTTACAATTTCCTCCGTAAAGCTCTGCCATGCCACACACACACGGCGTAATAATTCACGATCATGTCGCGCATTAGCTAACCTTAGCGTGCTAAATAGCCATTTAACAGAGGCACTCTCGAACTGATTCTTTCTTTTGGCGAAGTAGGGAATGATTCCATCGTTTGATAGTGCATTGGCGGCCCTCTCCAACAGCTTGGTGGAACGAGCTAATACAACACAATCACTAGGCGACCATCCTCTCTTTGTTATTATTGAAGAAATCCCTGCAACTTCGACATCTTCATCGCGAAAGAATTGTGCCTTTAGCGCATTGGAGTTGTCCGCCGTTTTGCGGGCAATAAGTGACTCCTTGCCGGGAGAACGCGTCTGGTTGTGAACAATTAAGTTATTCGCAAAAGTGATAATGATTGGCGGACAGCGAAAGTTTTCAGGAAGTTGAATAACTTCCATCTTATAATCACGAGTTAATGCAAGCAATCTTTCTGGACTAGCTCCATTCCACTGGTAAATAATTTGATCGTCGTCGGCAACGACAAAAAGATTTGGTCTTTCTCCTTGGGAAATCAGTCGCATTAGGTTATATTGTGCGCGATTTGTATCCTGGAACTCATCCACGCATACGAATTGCCACGCTAGGCGCGTTAAACGAGCTACTCCAGCGTTTTCGGATAACAGCTTTCTGGCAAAATGGAGTAATGCTCCATAATCCAGTCGGTTGTGGACTTGGAGTGTCTTACAGTAAATATCAAATAAAACAGGAATCCAAGGCGGGGTATGTGGCATACCTGCCGCATTTTGTTCACCGTTATAAGATTCCGCAAACAACCGATCCAACAATACCAGCAGATTCCGACGATCATCTGGTATTGAAGAAATGTCACAAGGCGAAATTTTTATACTGCTCAGACGATTCCGACGCTCACCAGGAATTGACGATAGGTCGCCAGAGAGAATGTGAATTGCTTCCTCAAGCAAGGCAATACGATCTTCATCAAGAGTGAGTAGTGAAAAATCTGGTTGCACTCCAATGTGGCTTCCATGCTGTCTAAGGATATCGCCCGCAAAGGAGTGGAAGGTACAGAGGTGTGCCCTGTCTGCTCGTCCTCCCATAAGATTATCTAGACGCTCCCGCATTTCGTCGGCGGCCTTGGTCGTAAACGTAAGGGCAAGAACACTTGCATCGGCATCTTCTTTAAGAATGCGAGCAGCCCTAAGAGTAAGAACCAGAGTTTTTCCAGAACCAGGCCCCGCCAATACAAGCAGCGCCCCATTACTCCATTTGACTGCCCTGCGCTGATTTTCATTGAGTGAGTCATGCAGGGTATTCATGATAGATTTGCCCATTTAATTGCGGCATCAATCACTGATGTAAACAGAGGAGGCGCGCTGTTTGTACCATTTCGAATCTCGGTCAATACCGTATGAACAGCCGGAATTTTATGTTCGGCAACAGCTTTGGTAAGTCCTTTAAAATATTCAGGGTCGGTTTCGGTTACTTTTATATTCGCTCCTAGTTGCGGGCTTAGGAACTCTTTATAAATATACGTAAATCCTGATGCGCACAAGTGCTGCTCAATATCGTCTTCGGGCATTACGAAAAGAACATCATTTTCTGGCCTAGCACCAAGGGCTTTTCGAACTTTTCTTTGATCTACCTTCCCCTGAGTGTCATTGTCTATTATGGCAATCCACTGTATTCCCATTGCTTCGGCAATTTTAGTAAAAAGACTAATATCTGATTGTCGATAGGCTATACACCGAATGCCGTTTCTTTCTAGGTCTTTTCCTAGAATGCGGGCCAGCTCTGGGAATAATGTGACTTCAGTTTCGCCTTCTCCAAGAATCCAACACCGTGCGAATAAAAGCTCGCCTCTAGCATGGCGTATATGGTAATTGAACTGTCTTCTTTTTTTGTCGTCCAGGGGTATTTCCCTCATCCCTTTAGGAATAATAACTCCAGACTTGGAATATAACCGAATAATGCTTTCGGACGGTACTTCGGACAGCAAGTCTCCGCTATGGGTTGAAATGATCTTCTGTCCTGGCATTCGTTCAATCAGTTTCCAAAGTGCCCGTACAGCGCTAGGGTGAAGATGGGACTCCGGTTCTTCTAATGCAACAATAGGAGTCCCCTTATTCCAGGTTTGCAGAAAAGCATTGAATAGCGTCAGCACGGCCAAGCTTTGCATTCCTTCTCCGTGACGACCGACCGGAATTTTAGCCCCCGTGCCTGCGTTCAGATTCACCTGAGCTTTGGCAAGCATATCAAAAAGGCGACCAGGAACGGCATCCACTGAGACCACTTCCTCCCCTCCCGCCATTGACAGCACTTGTTGGACTTCCTTCAGGCGATCTACAACTTGAGCAAAACTGGCGTGAGACGAGATAATAAGTTGGTTAACTTCGGAAAGTTTGGCTTCTATCTCGGCTCGTTTTTCCGCCGTCAACTGAGACTCCTTGAGGAAAGGACGCCAAAAACTACCTTTGGCATCGAAGTGCTTTGCCGCATCCCGCAAGGCTGCCAGATAGTAGTAAGACACCTCGTTTTGCAGTGTCAGTAATGCTGAATCAGGGACATTAGCGAGGGCGGCTCCTGTCAAATTTTGGAACTCCCAGTCTTGAATAAAATCCTGAGCCACTGGATCAAACTGTGCCCCTACTTTCAGGATTACGGATGTGCATCCATTTGTGTCAACTTGAGCAATTTTTGCCCTGTTGAGGCGGGCTGTTTGTTGATCGTCCCATTCGCCGGGTGTTTTCTCGCCGAAGGTCAGGCGAATACTGATCGCCGCCGCGCTGGCTGGCTCGGAGGTAGCGTTCGGCAGGTGAAAATCGTAACTGTTGAAAGCGCAACCACGGCGTGATCGAACATCTCTTAACGCAAAACGTATCGCATCTAGCACAGCGGTTTTGCCCGTGTTGTTCTCACCGATTAACACCGTTGTCTCACCGAAATTTAACTCAAGATCGGTGATTCCGCGAAAATTCTTAATCTGAAGCTTCTGAAGTTTCATAGGGGTCCGCGGGATGAAGATTCGAATGCCTTTGCGAGTAGTGCATTGAATGTGGCTTCGGATCGGGCAAATGGTAAATAATGATTTCTGAATCGACCTCTTCAACACGTTCGAGTGCGAAATGAGGACGGTGGCTTAATGTTGTGGGTGCATGGTCATCTCCCCAAGCTAAAAAGTACAAAGTACATCTGCTTAATTTAAAAATCTTCATCCTGAGAGTCGATTAGATATAGCGATATCACTTTTTAACAGTGAATTGACCACTTCATTAAGAGAAAACTTGATACCCTGTACACGTAATTTTTTGATGAAAAAATCTTTAACTTCCTTATCAAGATAAATGGGTATGTCTAGTTCCTCGATAGGCCGATAAAACCGACCTTGTTCAGCGTCTGAAAAATCATATTCATCTTTCATAAATTATCCCACGCCTCCAGCACCAGCCGCCGGGTGCGGTATTCGCCGAATTGGCGGATTTCGTTTTTCTGAAGAACGCGAAAGGTTTCGGACGGATAATCCACGCCGTAAATATCGGCCGGGTCGAGGATATAGCGCAATTCGTCGCGGGTGAGGCCGTACAGTTTTCCGTAATAGGCGTCGAGTTCGGCGCGCAATCGGGCGCGACGCTCCGGGTCCCACGGAAAAGGTGCGCCGTCGTAGCCAAGATCGCGGGCGAAAGGGGCGAGGTCGTGGGCGGTGTAGGTGAGTTCGAGGACGCGGGGGACGATGTAATGAAGGTCGGTGGGAGTGTAGTGGTCGGGCGGTAATGCAGGGAATTGTTTCAGGTAGCCATAGGTTAGATGGGTGCCGCCTACCTTTTGTCTGGCAATGAAGTCGAATACCAATGAGTTCCAATTAGCAAGTAGTGCGCATTCCTTTCGAGCATCACCGGTAGCAGTAAAAAAGAGCGGGAAGGTATGCCCCACCCCCACCCTCGGCACCACCCCCGCGATCACCGTGCGCTCGTCGGTAGAACGGCAAATATCCCGCCACCCCATCAACCATTGCCGCTCCCATCGTCCCGCCAACGCTAATTCTTTATCGCTATCCTTAATCCAATAACGCGGCTGGGCAAAGCTCGCGGGGTCGCGTTTTTCGGCATCGGTCAACTCACGCGAATCACTGCCGTTGTCTTCGTAGGTCGCCCAGCGATGGTCGAATTGATGCACCATTTTGGCTTCGTAAAGCTGCACCCACACCTGCATATCGCGGCTAATCCAGTTAGGGCCATCGCGTGTTGCTCCATCACCGGTGAGCTGGGCGGCGGTGCGGAATAGGCCGCTGTCGTTGGACATGTGGATCATCGCCATGAACGAGATGCCCCAGGGGTTGTTGAACGATTCTTTCATCCTAACCAATCCTCTAGCAGCAGCTCTGGAACACGGGAAAATTCCCGGGTGTTGTGCGTGACCAACACCAACTCATGAGCAAGAGCGATGGCGGCAATTTGCAGATCGTAGGGGCCGATTGGCGTGCCTTTCCCGGCAAGCTGGGCACGAATGTTTCCGGCAAGCAATGCAGCCTGATCGTCGAACGGTAAACTGATGAAATAATTGAAGAATCTCGTCAAGTTGGCCTGATTTTCAGCGCTACGCTGACTTTTGCAGGCGCCAAACCACAATTCAGCTTTGACCGGTGAGCACAGATAGACCTGATGCTCCCCTGCGACAATCAGTCGTTGCACGACCACGCGGTTATTTTTCAACCAGGCAATGCAGATGTTGCTGTCCAACAGATAGCCATTCATTCTAATGACTCCCTGGGGGCATCCTGTCCCAGGTCGGAGTCGTCAATGTCATCAGGAAAGTCGTCGCTCAGGGTTCCCGCGACAGCCAGGACGCGCTCCTGCCAGCTTTTGGGTAGCGCCACCGAGGGAGTAATGGGTAACACGATGATTTCTGCTTGCTGGCAGTGGGCAAATTCAGTCGGTAAATCAATTTGAATGTGCAGGTTGGTAATAGTTTCAATAGTGCGATGGGCATACATGGTCAATCTCCTATTCTTTGATTAAAACGGGCACGCGGCGGTAAATCTTCTTGGTCAATTCAGCATCCGCCTGCGAACGGAATACCGGACAGGTCCGGGTGTTGGGATTGAGCAAGGCGATATCGGCACCGCTAAGGGTAAAGGCGCGGCGCTCATCGCGCAGATGTGCGGCGCGGGTGGCAAAGAAAACGAAGCGTGCGGCTTCCTGTCGGCCCAGCGTCAGGGCACAGAATTTATAGCTGCGATGCACAGAAGGGAAAATTGCCTCGCGGTTCTCAAAATCATAGAGGCTGGCGATGCGTCCACCAGTGGCAATGGCATCGAAAAACGCCTTGGTTGAATCGTCGGTAGCAATTCCTGTCGGCGTAATCATTCCAGCTCGACCACGTTCCCCAATCAACTGCGAAATTGTCTCAGCAAACAATGCATAGAGATTGACATCACCCACACCCGTAAGCGGAAAACGCCCACTGTCGTGGGCAAACAAACTGGCACCTTCTGCCCCACGCTTGGCCATGATGAATTCACGATACAAGCGCTTGTCGGCTGGACTGGCATTAGCAGCATTCAGTGCCTCGATCAACCGGGTACGTGCCGCTGCGTTGGCGGCGGTAGCAATTTCCAGGCTACGCGGGCCAAAAAATTCCTGCTCCTGCAATTTGATGCGTTCCCACGGAGGATTCGCCAACACCACATCAAAGCCACCAGCAGCAAACACTTCAGGAAAAGCCAACTGCCAATGAAAGAAATGGTATTCGGCGGCCAGTTCGCGGGCCAATTCTGCAACGCCTGAACGCATCGGCTGACCTTCGGCGGCACGGACCAGATCGTCGGAGAGCGGCACCCGAGTGGCGTTGGCGCTCGTTTTGGGGGCGAAGAAGGCGGCACAAAAAAGATCGGCGCGGAGGCGCTCGCGGGTGAGTTGCTGGTCGGCCTCGGATTGGGCGTAGGCGCTACGCTTGGCGGCGATGGCCTCCAGCGTATCTTCCGGCATGGCCTCCAGGGTGGCGTGGGTGGCGGCCAGTCGCTTGGCGGTTTCGCTGTTGTCGAGCGCAAGTTCGCGGTTTTTGCTACTGACCTGCTTGCGGTTGCTTTTTTTCAGCGTGGTACAGATCTTCTTGTCGTCACCGGAAAGGGCAGTGTACGCCTGGTCGGGAATGCCTTCGTCCATCACTACCGGATCCAGGATGCCGACCAACGAATTTCCATGTCGGACATGGTGATCGAGAAAGCCCAGCGGCTTGCCGGGTTCCAACGTCTCCAGCCACAGCGCGGTCTGACACAGTTCAACGGCGAGCGGGTTGAGGTCCACGCCATAGATGCAGTGGGCCACCACCTCGCGCAGGGCGTGGCGGAAGGTTTGCGCCTCGGGAATGTCGAAATCGGTATCGAGCCGCGCGACTTCGGCGGCAATGCGACGCGAGGCAGCGAGTAGAAAGTGACCGCTGCCGCTGGCCGGATCGATGACCTTGAGCGCGAGCAATGCGGCACGCGGGTCTCTGGCTTTTAGCGCCTCGGCGATCTTGGGTTCGAGGGCGGAGTGGATAAGTTCCCGCACCAGTTCGTCGGGTGTGTAATAGCTACCGGTGAGCTTGCGGGCGGAGCCACGGGTTTCGCCCGCCGCTTCATCGCCAATGAATCCGAAGCGCCACGGATGGGCATCGACCTGGATGGTCGGTTGCAACTCCAGCAGGCTCTCATAGACGCTGCCCAGCTCCTCGGTATCCATGTCGCGGTAGTTGATACGGGCGAGTACCGCGCCGGCGCGGAAAAAACACAGGGCGCGCACGGCGGCGAGTAGTGCCTGGTTGGGCAGTTCGGCGGCATCCAGGTCGGGACATTTGTCCGAGGAAAAGAGGCCGCCGAGTGCCGGTAGGCCAAGGGGTTCGGCACCAGAGGCCAAGCCGCGCAGGGTAATCCGTAGCCCTTGCCAGAGGTCGGTATGGCGGTCGGCACGGTTTTTCAGGGCACGTTCACGCAAGCGGTGGGCACTGTAACCCTTGGCGTATAGCTCACGTTGCGCGGCCGTTGCATGGGGTGCGTGCAGCAGGCCACGGTCTTCGGCGGTGTGGAGCAGGATTAGGCGATAGACCAAGCGCAACAGTTGCTTGAAATAACGCTCGGTAGTGAGGGTCTCGTTTTTCAACGCGTCACGCAGGGCAGTGTTGCCGGGATGGGCGAGAAAACCCATGCCAAGCTGGCGGAGGGCGTCGGTGACCCCATCCCGGAGCTTTTCCAGGGCGCGCTCTCCGGTCTCTTTCGCTTGGCCGTGCCAATGCTCAAGGATTGGTGGATGTTGCTGATGATTGTCGGCGCCATTGCCGAAACGGGTGCCGTGCGCGAGCAGCCAGAGGGCGACGAAATCGGCGTAACGCTCTTCCTCAAAGATGCGCGCCAGGTCGGCTTCGATATAGGCGGGTCGAGTGAGACTGGGGTTATCGCGCAGAATACGCAGGGTATGACCGTTGGCAACGATCCCCCAGAGTGCCTGGTTGGTGGCGTTGAGATATTCCTGAACCGTGGCGTGGGGCGAGCGGCGGCGGCCTTCGGGGCCGAAACGGGTGTCGCCCTTATCGAGTTCGATGGTATGCGGTAGCAGCAGGAGCGGTGTCGCGCCGAGCTTGTGGGTGAGCGGAAAATGGCGCTCGTCAATTTCCTCGCCGGAGATCGGAGTCCAGCGCTCAAAACCCAGCACGCGGGTAAACAGTGGCACCAGCCAATCCTTGAGGGCGACTTCCTCGGGATTCGCTCCCAATTTTCCGCGACGCATCTTGAAGTTGGCCCAGAGCGCGACGGAGATGCGCCAGTAGCGACCGATTTCGTCCTTGAGATTGAGTCCAGGCGGGATATCGTAATCTGTAGTGGACTGGTGGTCGGTCTTGAGTTCGAGTAACTTTTGGATGAACTCTGCGGGCAATAGGCTGCCTTCAATGCGCAGGGCGTCTAAGATGAGGTCAGGCTTTTTCATGAAATCGAATTATTTTGCTTCTTTAGTTGTTTTAGAAAGCACTATTTTTTTCAAAATTCGTACAATCGTCTCAGCCTCCAATTTTTCCACATATTCCCGTGAAGTTTCCAATCGCATGATTGGTTTATCTGAGTCAATGTTTTCTAGCTCGGCGCGAATAAATGTCCAGGTATCCGCAATGGTGTAGCAACCAAAAATTTCTTGGGGTTGACAGTTATCTTGCTCCCAATTCAAGCGGGCAGCAGCCAGCATTTGTGCATAGCATTGTGCTACCGGGCTTTGTGCGTCAATGCCACGCTTAGCTTCTATCACCACCAAATAGGGTGCGTCCATTCTACCGGCATAACTTTTTCCTAACACGCCATCTACAACTCCCTCTAAAAGAAATAGTTTATATTGGCAAGATAAAGAAAACTCCGACCAGGCCCGAATCATTTTTGTTTCCGACAGCATCAGCAAAGGATAAATTGCTCGCGCCCAAATGGTTGCCTCATTCAATAAGTGAACAGGTAAATCTTGGATGTGGCCGACAATTTGATTAATTAGCCAAATTTCTCTTTCGCTAAGGATAATTAACGCCGCATCATCCCATTGATAGTTTTCAGTATTTTGCTCGCTTAATTGAACGCACTGCTTGATGTCGGTAAATGAAACTTCTGAAAATTTTAAACGTTTAATCACTTTAATACCCTCTTAATAATTGATTAAAGCAACATTGGCACGGGCAGCAACACATATAACCCGATGACATCGACCGGTAGGCAAGGTGTGACCTCGTAGCGCAAGAAACGGGCTTCAGAGGCTTCGCGGACGCGACGATGGTCGGCAAGCAACTGGTTGGCGCGTTGTCGAGCCAGATTCGCCAATGCAGGTTGAACTGCCGGTAGTGTGTTGATAGCTTCGCTGATCTCGCGGTTGCGACGGATTGGGTCCAGGTTACGCGCTGGTTCCGAAGCCATCAGCGCGGTGGCATCCATATCGTCCAACCGCTCGGGGGAGGCGCCACCGCGCAATGCCACGACAATGGCTTCCTCGGCCAGTGCCACACGGTGATTGCCGCGGTGGGTAATAGAAAGCTGCGTGCGCATTCTGAGCAGGGCCACCACGGTACGCGTAGTGACATCGCGGGTGAAGATAGCCCCACAACGTGCCACCAGATCGGGATTTGTGCCATCCAGCGCGCGCTCGGCGAGATAGTCGGCAAAAGCCGTTACGAGCGGGTGACTGCGGTGAATATGGTGTGGATCAGCCGGGCTACGGAATTCAATCCGCAAGGTGTCACCGCTGATCCCAACTCCTTCGAGGCGTTCTCTGAGCACCAACGGCAAATGGCGCAACGGTAGCTTGAACCCTTCCTTGTGTGTCTCCAGCGATGCCTGTAGGCGTTCGGCGGCGCGGCGAACGAAGCGCTCGACATCGTCCTGACTTCCTAGTGCGGTGATGGATTTGTTCCACTCCGGGAGCACATCCTCGGGTTTCAAGCGACGCTGGGAGAAGATAGTCCGGCTTTGAGACGCCTTTTCACGAGCACTTTCCCAGTCTTTGCTGACGGTTTCCTCGATGTCGCCAAAATCGAATGCCTGCTGTGCTTGAACTCGATTGCTCCCACGTCGAAATAGAACGCCTTCCATAATAGCCTGCATGACCTTACCGGAATTATCCGGCATGGGTACGGAGACCCCCAGTTCCTTACGAATACGTTCCGCCTTGCGCAGGATAACTTGTAATACCGCTCCATCGACTGGATTGTTCTCGCCGTAAAGCAAAACGGTGCGCACAACCTTGGCGGTTTGCCCGAAACGATCTACGCGGCCTTCGCGTTGCTCGTGGCGGACAGGGTTCCACGACAGGTCGTAGTGCAATACCGCATCGAATACGCCTTGCAAATTGATCCCCTCGGAGAGGCAATCGGTCGCGATCAGGATGCGACGATCGAACTCTTTCAGACTGGCCACTTTTTCTTCACGCTCATCGGGAGCCAGTTCGCCGGTCACTACAGCAACCGTAAAATTATTGCGGCCAAACTTGGTATTGAGATATTCACCAACGTAGTGGGCAGTCGGGATGTATCGACAGAAAACGACCGGGTTGTGACCTGCCTTCACAATTGCGTCGATTTGGGTGAAGAGCATTTTCAGTTTGCCGTCTTTCTCCGGGCCACGCAGGGATTCGGCGCGGCGGACAAAGTTGGCCAGTATCGGCGCATCCGGGTGGGTTGTGCCTTCTTCAGCGACGAGCGCACCCGGCTGACGGTCATCGGTAGAGAGATCGCCATCCATGTCTCCATCGAAAACCGTATCCGCGCCGACCCGTTCCAACGCCTCCAATTGCATCTGTTCTTCGCCTTCGTTCAGGGTGCGAATGCGGGTGCGTAGCGCCGTGGCGGCGGCGGCAGGGCTGGAGCTGATACAACGTAACAGCGCCAAGGCCGCCCACCAGCTCATACGCTGCTTGAGCAGGGATTCACCGTCGGTTGATTCAACCAATCGTTGGGCATAATCGAGCACGTCATTAAAGAATTGTGCCCACTCGCCACCAAGTTTGTAGGGGGCCTCACGACTTAGGCGATCCGGAAAGACCGAGCTATCTTGCCACTCGGCAATATCCGCACGGCGACGTTGGACAAAGTGAAGAGATAACTTCTCGCGCAGTTTTTCGCGAGCAGTCCCGCTCTGTACGCCTAATTGTTTAAAGTCGGCATGGATGAGACCGAGCAGGTTGTAAAAGGCTTCCTCGTCGCCACTGTGAGGAGCGGCGGTCAGGAAAATCATGTGCCGTTCATGATTTTCGGCCAGGCCAGCCAGCGATCGATAACGCTGGTGGCGGGTACTGTTGCTGGATTGTACGCAGGTGTGGGCTTCATCGACGATGACCAATTCGGGGCAGGCACGGAGGAATTCGTCGCGGCGACGGTCCTGTTTGACGTAATCGAGGCTGACTACCGTGACTGGGTAGGTGTCAAACAGTGAGGTACCCGCCGGGAGACCACGCTCCAGTCGTAAGGCGGTGCCGGTAGTAACAATTTCAGCGGCAATATTGAATTTGTGTTGCAGCTCGGTCTGCCATTGGCGGCACAAATGCGGTGGGCAAAGCACAGTGAAACGAGTGACCTCGCCACGATCCAGCAGCTCACGCACAATCAGGCCAGCCTCGATGGTTTTGCCGACACCAACGTCATCGGCAATGAGCAGGCGCACGAACTCCATCTTGAGCGCCATAAGCAGAGGTACCAACTGGTAGGCACGCGGCGCGAAAGCGAGATTGCCGAAGCTACGGAAGGGACCCGCGCCAGAGCGAAAGGCAAGCCGCATGGCGTCGCGTAACAAAAGACCCGCCGCCTGGGTACCGGCATAAGCAGGATCGGGTGGCGGAAAGGTAGCGGATTCGATGGGCTGCCGTTCGAGTGGAACGTAAATCAGCGTCGCTTCGTCGTCCCCAGATCCGAGTGGTCGCAGATGAAGGATGTCGTTTTCGGACTCCGGCAGGACAATCCATTCGCGACCGCGAGCACGCACAAGGCTGCCCAGTGGGTAAGTCAGATTCATGCGTCTATTCCCTTACCGAAAACATCCGGATATTGTGCGAAAATGGTGGGCCAAGCCGTCTGCTCCTTGGGAAAGCGGATAACTTCATATCCCGCATCGCGCAAGGCTCGATTCTTGGCTTCGTCTATCTGGTGTTGATGATCATTATCGTGGTGCGGCCCATCGATAAAAATAAGCGCGGGGGAATCGCCGTTATAGCCGAAGTCCGGTCGCACCATAGTGACGTTACTCATTGAGAATTGTGCCTTGTCGGGTAGACGGTAGCCCAGTTTACGCACGGTGACGAGCCACGTCTTTTCGAGGGTGCTGCCGCAGAGTCGCTCAAGCTCCTCGTAATGCTCGTTGGCACCGCGGCCAGCGGTGCCACGCTTGGTGTCAGCGCGGGTGAAACGACACAACAGATCGAGCACGGTTGGGTTCTTACGCTGGATGAGCTTGTGATCCATCTGGTTGCCATAAGACAGCAGACATCGGTAGCAACCAGCTTCACAGGTATCATCGGTATCTTGCAACTGATCGGCGTGCCACTCCGTGCCCAGTGTTTGGTAGTGAGCCACACGGAGGGCACGTTCGGCGACGCGCCGCAGTGCGCTGGAATCATTGGCGATACGGGTTAGCACGCCAGCCCCTCCCTCGGCCGACTCATAAAGCAGAATGGCATTGCGCTGATCACGCTTCGGTAACGGCTCGACGGCCAGCTCCGATTCTTCCAATTGAAATTCGGCTTCGATACCGCGTTTAAGCAGGTATTGCAGAGTAACCATGGAGTCTTCTTCGAGCATCTGACCGGGATGGAAAACCAGGACATTACGGCGATCCTCGACGAAGGGCACAATGCGCTGCACCTGTTGACCCGATTCACCGCTGTCGTCATCTTCCGGCGCTTGGGCGTCCTTAGACCAGATACCGGTGTTGGGATCAATGTTGAAGCCGTAGATCGATTTTTCCTTGCGTCGCCGCCAACCCAAATTCATGCGCCAGACGGTTGCCGCTGGGCCGTAATGTACGGTGGCAAGGATATCTCCGGCCCATTCAAACTGGGTTTTAATTACTTGGAGAACGCCATTTTCTTCAGTGTATTGCAGCGTGGTGAGCATTTCGTAGCCCTGGCGCACGCGCTCTTCTTCGTCAGAGGTAATGCGGTTGGCGCGGCGGGTGCTGACGTTCTCGATACGGTAGAGATTGGGAAGCATTAGGCCACCGTCCAGAAGCGTGTTGCAAGCGGCGCATTTTTCGAGCTGCAATTGTTCCCCAAAATGACCATAGCCACAGGCAGGACACATACGAGCCACCCGAACGGGCAGTCTTGGGCCACCCGCATCGATTCCCGTTTGCTCGCGCACACCGAGAATAACTTTGCGCACCCGGTACTGATTGCTTTCATGGTAGATGATGCTGCGCGGGCCGAATTCAGAGAGGCCGAGGAAGCGCGGACGGGTGAGGAAGGTATCCTTGCCAATTTTGTCTTTGCGCGCCGGCATAAAGGCCATTAGCGGCAGGCGCGGGAAATTGTAGCCGGGGAGAAAGCCTTGACTGGCAAGATATCGATAAGTGTTGAAGTCCGAATTTGTCGTGGCGGAGGTCTGCAATAACAAGTCTTGCTGGGTCTTGGCTTCGTAGTAACGCTGGTCTGCCTCACGGCGATCCTGCTGGGTGGCTGCCGCATTCATGCGCACGGCGTGGGCGGCCTCCATCTGCTGTGTCGTGGCTTTGTAGAGAGTACGCCAACGATTAATGGCAAGGTCGAATTGACGGAAGGCTTGCTTGATCATGCGCTCGGCCCAGCCAGCGGAATACCAGTGGGCGTGTTCCGGCGTCAATTCTTCACGCAACATGCCCAACACACTGGCAAATACCTTGTCGGCGCGCTCACGCGGCGCAGCCGCATCCATGCTCATTGCAAGATCGTCACGTAGCGGCAGGGCCACGTCCTCCATGTTAAGCAATTCACTGACGGACCCCGAAAGTTTTTGGCGGCTCTCGCCTAGCCAGACGGAGTGCAGGTGGCTACGGATCAGTTCCTCGTTGGCAAGGTCAAGTAGTGGCGGTGTGACACTACCGGCCACCATGCGCACAGGGTCGGCAAAGTAATACTGGTCATGCGGACTCTTGGCGGCACAATAGGTAAAAACCAGTGCGGGCTGACCACTGCGACCAGCGCGACCACTACGCTGGGCGTAATTCGCGGGCGTTGGTGGCGTATTGCGCATGTAAACGGTATTCAGGTCGGCAATGTCAACGCCCAATTCCATCGTTGGCGAGCAAAACAGGATGGGCAGTTCGGCGGACCGGAAGCGTTGTTCGCGTTCCTCGCGGTCGATGGCGTCTACTTGCGCCGTGTGCTCTCTTGCCTCCAGCGACTGAAAGAGCCGGTTATTTTGCCGCAGTCCTTTTGCAACGTTGAGATATAGGTCGCGGAAGAATTCGTTATTGCTCTTGCGTAGCGAGCCAGAGTGCGGTGCATGATCGTCGGGATTACCGAGCCGCCATACCAACGCGGCGGCGGTAATCTGGTAGGCGGTGCGACCGGCGGGGGCGTTGAGTGGTTGAATCAATCCCCCTTGAGTACCGGCCAAAAGGAGTGACTGAACGATGTTGTCGAAGAATTCGTCATTGAACCTATCTGGCCAGCGATGCTGGGCATTGTCACCCCAGAAACTCGGTTTGCGGATTTCACGCGAGAAGCGTGAACGGAAAGAGAGATAGGCCGCACGATTATCCTGTTGGTTGAGTTGCGTGGGCCTGGATCCGAGGATCAGGTAGCGCGCTGGTTGCAGGTGCTCACCATCATTGAGTGCCCACGGTTCGCGCAGGTGGCTGTAACTGGCCTGACCAATTTGTTCTTGTTGGTCGGGATCCAGGTAGCGCGCCTTGAGGCAAAGCTCCCGACGCATGAGGTCGAGTAGGTGACGGGTGATCTGTTCGCGGATAGCAGGAGAAGATTGCGCCAGAAGCAGCGGCGCGGTATTCCACAGCGACTGCTCGGCACAGATTTCAGGCAGGGATTGATAATCGATTTGCAACAGACCAAGCTGTTCAAGATTGGGATTAGTGACCCGCCAACCCCGGCGCAGATCAAAATAGAGCCGATAGCCAAGCACGTCGCGTAATGCCCTGCGCGCTTGATCCTCCGCGAGAAAACGAGCATCTGGATTGGCCATGAATTCCGGCTTGGCGAGCGCTAGTACCTCGGCAACGGACTGGGCCAGAATTTCATCGGTGATCCGTCCCAATTTTTCGACAGCGGCCAGCAACGCACCACGCAGGAGAAGAATCTGAATGAAGTCATTGAAGTGTCCGGCTTGCAAGGACGCATCCTGACGGTTATCGGTAAAGCCGAGCAGTTTCTTGGCCTTGGGGCTGAGGTCGGCCGCGTTTTCCAGCAGGTAACGCATTGCGCTCAAGGTCAGTACGGTCGTGGCGGAGCTGCGTCCTTCGGAGCTGAGGCTGGAGAGCTTTGAATTATCGCTGCGGATCGTTGCGTCGTGACTGATGCCACAATTCAAACAGTAGCGGAAAGATCCAGGGATAAAGAATGCGGAAATACCGTCACTGGCGACTTCGCCCGCAGGATCCACACGAACAGGAATGGGTTGATAGCGTCTGTAATTTGGCCTGAGCCTGGGTTCAACACGAGTAAAATCGATCCACTCTTCCGGGTAACGTTCAAGATTGGTGTTGTCGTAGATTCCTTTTGGATCAGGCATGAGCAGGCCGAATTTCATGCCATCGTCGCTCTCCTGATCCTCACGATTGCGGTCGCCCAATTCGCGCGGTTCAAACCGCTCAAAACCACGCTGCGGACCTTCCGCCCAAACCGGAAAATATTCCTGCCCACATTCCCGACAAAACACCGCGTTGAATAGACGCTTATCGGTATGGCCAGGTTGGAACTGCTGGCCTTTGACATCGAGATAGCGTGTTCCTTCTGGCTCCAACGTTGCGAACAGGTCACCGGCCCCGGAGATGAATTGGTGCAGGCGGAACGCGAATAACCGACTACGCTCATCGTGGGATTCACGCTTGGTATGGTAGGCGAGCAATAGGAAATGCTTCAGTTGTTCTAGGCAAATGGTCTGATCAATACCGGTCGTGTTGGCGAGTTCGCTGGCGGCATCTTGAAGAGTTCTGGGGCGCGCGCGCACCCACTTACCCGCCTCTTGGCGGAGACCGAGATTCAGTTCAACCCAAACGGCCAACGGATGTCTGCGTAGTGCCTCGTAACTTTCCTCGACGGGGATTGCCTCGTTTAGGGCAGACCTGAGCATTGCTCCATTTGGCGCGCTGTCGCCGAGGGTAACTCGTTGGAGGGTTTCAGTGATGACATTGGCAGTGGGTACCGTTGCGCCAAATAACTTGGTGGCAACATCCGCCACAACGGCATTGCGCTCTTCAGGTGTGCCATCGGTTGCCATCGTCGCCGACGTACCCACACATTGTAGATTTGGGTTGAGAGTGGCACGAACGCGGCGCACCAGTAGCGCGACATCGGCTCCCTGTCGGCCACGGTAGGTATGCAGCTCGTCAAGGACAAGGAACTTTAATCCTTGAGCGGCGCGAACAATAGCCCTATCGACCTCATCCTGCCGAGTCATCATAAGTTCCAACATCATAAAGTTGGTCAAAATGATATCGGGAGGATTCTGGGCAATGCGTTCGCGCTCCTCGCTTTTCTCTTGCCCCGTATATCGGGCGAAGGTAACCGGCACTGCCCCCGCTGGGTGGCCGAAACTCAAAAAACGGGTGAGTTCTTCGCGCTGGCTATTGGCCAGTGCGTTCATCGGGTAGATCACGATGGCACGGACGCAGGGGCGGGTATCACCAGCGTCGCGTGCGTGCAAGACATGGTTGACGATAGGAATAAAATAGGCGAGTGATTTTCCTGAACCGGTGCCAGTGGTCAAGACATAACTCTCGTTGCGCTGGGCGGTGCGGATAGCTTCTTCCTGATGCTTATGGAGGCGTAGGGTGACGCCGAAATCATCGGCAGTTTTTCCGGCGCGGAAGATACGAGCACATTCCTTATGCAGCAATTGGTCCTCGACTAGCTGTTCAACGCTGCCACCACTAACAAAACTTGGATTTAGCTGGATGAGTGGTGCCGGCCAGAACACCCCTGCGTCGTATTGACCTTGTAAGTAGGTCTGAATATCCGCCACTTGGGGCTTGGTGAAACTCCGGGTAAACGACTCGTAGTCGCCGATCAGGCGTTCACGAAACTGGAATACGTCCATACTTTTCCCACTATTATTCTTTGCTGGATGAGATGGTAACGAAGCCTATATTATCGCAAACCTCATGGGGTACCAATTACCTCCAGCGATGTCCACGTAGTCGGCTAATTAGCCACACTCGAATCTATTTGTGCTACTTACCTTTTCAAAGTCAAAATATTTTTTATTTTGTACAGGTAAGTGCACCTTCCCATTTGTGAATTCCCCGAAGTCTAAATCAGGTTAGTGCTAATCCAAACACCGTGCGACGCGCTCCCGGCGCGACGCACGGTGCTCGCTCCTGCTCGCGGTTGTGCCTACGGCGCTAAAGGCTTTTTGAAACAAACAGCACCAACTTAACCGCAGTGCGCCATCCTTGCCCTTCACCCCGATGAATTCGTTACCCTTTCGCCCGCCATAATTGTTAATAAAACTTTTTGCCCTGCAATATCCATCCGTAGAGATATAGGTCGAATTATTTTTTTACAGGATCTTTGTAGTTTAGCCGCAAATGGCACTGCGCGATAAGACCGCGCAGTGCCATTTGCGGCTAAACGTTTTTTTGATACCTGTAAAAAAATAATTCGCCCTACATCCTCTACGGAGATATTTCCGGGCAAAAAGTTTTATTAGCTTTTATTGGCGGGCGAAAGGGTAACGAACTCATCGGGGTGAAGGAACAAGGATCAGGAATGCACTCAAGCTGGTAAGTCAAAATCGGGCTCAGGGATCTGAATCTATCAGGGTGAGGGGGGCCAGTCAAAGGCCCATGCCTTTTGGCCTTTTCCTTTCTTTTAAATTCCGGGGGTTTTATGAATAGTTTCTCTGGTTTCGTTTCTGGTGGTGGTGGCGGTGTAGTGTTTCGCTATTTTCGCGGTGGTTGTTTCGCTTGGGGCTGGCGCGTTCCCCGTGCCAATGATCCGGCTTATCCCTCCGCATTTCATTGGGGGCTTGAGTGCCCAAAAGAAATGGCGTGCTCTCTGTTGCGCGAATTACGCGCCAAGGTTCCCGCCGGGTGGCGCGTGATTTTACGGGACGCAAAGCGATTTGATCGTGCCAAGTTCCCGTTTGAAATCAAAGTAATATTTCCACCAAGGATCGGTGGCACCACTGCCCGTGCTGGTTTGCTTGCCGCTGGGGTTGTGCTGTGAGTCGCGGGGCGGGGTTCGTCCCCGCCCGCGCTCCCAGCGCGGGCGAGTCAAGCATTGTACCCGTTCCCAGCAACCCGGCCATCCCTGGCCGGGGGGTTGTTGTGGCTGTGGCGGGTTCGCGGTCACTGCCGCCCACCGCCGCGCCGCTGGTTTCCGCTGTGTGTCAATCGATTTTCACCGTGCCCGGTCGCTCGCTCGCGGTCGGTTGCGCGGTTGGTGTCGATGCGGCTGTGCTTACCGCCGGGTTGTCGCCCGCCACCGTGCGTTGTTTCGCCGCGTTCGGCCCTGTACCGAAATGCGCCGGGTCCTGGTCAGGTTCGGCCCGCGCCGCCGTGAGCAAACACGCTGCCGCTGGTGGTTCGGTTGCCTGGTTTGCGGGTGGTGATCTGGTTGTCCCGTTGCGTGCGCGTCTCGCTGGCCGCACCGCCGCCGTGATTGGCGCGGCTTCGGCAGGATGTGTTGTGTTTTTCACCTCGCCGGAATCACGCGGCACCTTATTGGCCACCAAGCTGGCCATCACCGCCGGTTTGCCAGTGTGGGCATTCGCTATTGGTTTCCCGTGGTTCCTGCTGCCACGCCCCGTAAGTGGAATATGGACTAAACCCAATCAAACAGTGGAGGGAATTTGGTCTTCCGCTGTCGTTTGGCGAACGTAAATCAAAGAATGGCGGCGCTACGCGCCGCCATTCCGATCACTCTTTATACCCAGTCTTAATACAAAATAACTCCCACAAGCCGGGATGCATATTTCGAGTGCCGTACTCCCACGCCCCCCATGCGACCGGAGCAGATTTAATAATCATCGATGCCTCATCTTGAGTGAGACCCAATATTTCTCGTGCGCGCTTGACTTGTTCGCTCGTCGGGCTTTCAAAATTAGCTCGTCTTCTCTTATCTTCTCTAGCCATACATCACCGCTATATTAATTTTTCAAAATCTTGTATATTTTTGTTGCATACATAGTATGTATCAAGTATAATTATTTTCATGGAACACGGACGCAGCAACGGAAACAGCCTTACCTCTCTATGACCTGACCAGGAAAATAAAGAGAAGGAGGGCCAAAGATATAACAAACAGTAGATCGCCAATGTCGCGGTCGTTGGCTCATTAACAATTTAGAACCCGCCCAGGGTTACCGTTTAGAATCGGACGCTTGCGCGGTTTTTTTGTTTTTGTATAACAACCAACCACAGGAGTGAAAATCATGACACGACTTGCAACAACATTCAAGCATACAAGCGGATTGATTAGATCAGCCATTCCATTGACTGACGATCAGATTATGCGCGCCACACCTTCAGTATTTGCAGAATCCGCGCATGAATCCCGCTCATCTCGCTATACCTATATTCCGACTGCGGAAGTATTAAACGGATTAAAAAAGGAAGGTTTCCGGCCGTTTATGGTAGCTCAAGCGGTAACACGTTTGGAAGATCGCCGCGAGTTTGCCAGACATATGATCAGGCTACGCCACGCCGATCAAATAAATAGCGAAGTAGCCAATGAAATAGTGCTACTTAATTCTCATGATGGGATGAGCAGTTATCAAATGCTCGCCGGTTGTTTCCGTTTCGTTTGCCAAAACGGGATGGTATGTGGAGAAACTATTGACGATTTCCGTGTTCGCCATTCTGGGAACATTATCGGGAATGTTATAGAAGGTGCATTCAAGGTGCTAGATCAATTTGAAAAGATTGACGAGTCACGTGAAATAATGCGCTCGATTGAATTAAAACCAGCCCATCAGGAAGCGTTCGCCCGTGCGGCTCTTCAACTCCGTTATAACCCCGAAGAGGAGATACAACCACCCATCGAACCACATCAATTAAATACAGCACGTCGTTTTGATGATCGTGGATCTGATCTCTGGCGAACGTTTAACCGCGTACAAGAAAACATGATCCAAGGCGGGATAGTTGGACGTAACCCGATAACAGGAAGGCGCACAACAACACGTGAGGTCAAAAGTGTATCCGAAAACGTGAGGTTAAACCGTGCGCTTTGGACATTAAGCGAAGAAATGGCCAGATTGGCCGCATAAAAAAGGGCAGCTTTCGCTGCCCTTTTCCCAGGCTGACCGAGTGTTAGTAGCACTCGGTCAGCCCTAACCAAAAAACCACTTGGAGTACATTTTATGGCTATAAATAGCCTACCGCACCAACACCGTAATCGCAAGGTGGCGATCATCACGGTATACCCATCCGCTCACCCGCATGGATGGGAACTCATTGTAAAGGTTGGAGGAAAAACAGACACCGCTTTCACGCTCACCCGTGAGGAAGCGTTAAGGCGCGGATACTTGCACGCCCAATACCTGTATGAGCAGGAGGAGAACCAAGAACAGGTACAGGTCACGCTTTCGGATAACCCAAGGAGGGTAGCGGCATGAACCTAGCCACTGTTCGCAAAGTGGGAGCGTTTGAAGACGCGCTGACTAAATCATCAGCGTCCACAAGTACCGGCAACATGGTCACGTTGCAACAACCAACGCCAACCACGCCGATAGCACAAATAGAGCGAGGAAATATTGTATCGCTCAATCCTGAGTTGCTTATCTCGAAAGCAATTGATGCAAACGTGCCCATTGAGGCATTGGAACGGTTGCTAACCATGCGTGCGGAATTAAAGCGTGAGCAAGCACGGGAAGCGTTCAGTAATGCGCTCGCTGGCTTTCAAGCAAATATTCCACTAATATCAAAAACAAAAACTGCACGGGTCACGAGTAAAACAGGAGCCAATTATACATACAACTATGCGGATATCGCTGATATCCAACGGGCTATCGCTCCAACGATGTGTCAATTCGGATTATCGGTAACCTTTGATTCGGCCCAGAGTGGGGACACATTAACGGTGATCTGCATTGTTCATCATGTTAATGGGCATAATGAGCAAGCCACGTTCCCTGTTCCGATTGACCGTGCCGCGAGGATGAATGATACCCAAAAGGTTGGTAGCGCTTTGACATATGGCCGCCGTTACGCACTTTGCGCGGCACTCGGAATCGTAACGGCGGAAGATGATGACGATGGTCAAACACTGTCAGCGTCCACACCCGTGTCTGTGTCTGAAAAAACGCAAGCACCAACGCCTAATCAGTCGCGGATATCCGACGCACAAAAAAGGATGCTGGAAGGAATTATAGGAAAATCGGGATTGGATCGGGAATGGGTAAAAGGGCAGATGTTAAAAGTTCTTAAAATTGAGCACTTTCAGGATTTAACCAGTCCTCAATTGAGTCAATTATTAGATCAGATTGAGAAATGGAAAAAGATATTGGAAGAAAAAATGAAGGCGGCGGATCCAAGGAATCATGGCCCAGATCGAGATATCGATGACTGCCCCTTTTAATTTTCCATAATCATTACGCTGCCAGCTTGAAGGCTGGCCGTATTCCTGGAGAAATACCATGACCCAATTTCCGACCCTTTATCATTTAGCCGCTGAATACCGCGCTACCGCCGAAACCCTGGCCGATTTAGATATTCCAGAGGAAGCAGTACGCGATACGCTGGAAAGCCTTGCCTTTCCCTTGGAGCAAAAAGCCGCGAATGTGGCCATGTTTACTAACCTGCGCGTTGGTTAGGGGACTCCAGCTAAATAGCATATTGGACGGATTCTTCTTTAAAAAGTTCTCTGACTTTCTCTGGCGATTTTTTTAAATCCTCTAAAAGTTGAGTAGCTTTATTTTTTAACTCCTCCACATTACGAATAAGGTGACGCGCAATTCCTTGTGTCTTAATATTGCTCCATACTAGCTCGACAGGATTAAGGTGTGGAGAATAGGTGGGAAGAAAGAATATTTTAACCTTTCCATTTGTCGTCTCCAGATATTCCTTAACTACTTTTGCATGATGGGCAGAATACCCGTCTGTTACAATATAGATGGGGCATGAATTCTCTTGAGCCAAAATTTTTAGATATTCAACAAACGCACCACCATTGAGCGATGAGGGACCTATTTGGAAATGCATCTTTCCTTCAGAAGTTATCGCAGCGATCATATTTATGCGATAACGTCCACCAGTGGAGGGAATTATGGGAGTTAAACCTTCTAGCCCCCAAGTTGTACCCGCGTGATAATCGGTGCGCGCCCCAGCCTCATCAAGAAAATAGATTATAGCACCCTCATTACTTGCCAACTCTTTGATTCTAGGAAACTCTTTGTTAATCCAATTATCTACTGAAAATTGGTCCCTCTCTATCGCACGATATACTGGCCGTTGTGGAGTTAAATTAATGCGGCGCAAAAAACGGCCCACCGCGGAACGACTCATGTAAATAGAAAATTTCCTCTCTATTAATGTCTTTATCATTTCAGTTGTCCATAAGACTGTCGAGAATTCAAAATCCAATGGGGTAAATGCGCACAGCCAGAATACGAGTATTCCTTCTTGCTGTTCATTGATGAAGGATTTTCTTCCAGGGACAGGTTTCGCATTTAACGTAGCTAGACCCATCTCTTTTGCCTTCTTCACCCATTCGTACACCTTCGATCGGTGCATACCGAAAATCTCGCCCACCTCCCTAGGAGACATTCCTTTACGTACAGCTTTTACTGCTTGAAGCCTTATATACTCAAGGGTAGAGTGATCGAGAGAACGTCCATCAGAATTTTTCATAATTTTAGCAATTTCATGTCTTATTTTTTGGTTGGACTAATAATAGATTATTTTTACTTGCTTGTCCCCTAACCAACGCGCAGGTTAGTATCAGAAAGATAACCAATCGCACCATTTATTACACCTACCTTATTAATCATCTCCATCTCATTTCTTACTGTATGAAAGAATGCGGCGTATCCAGTATTTTGTAATCTATCAATGATTTGTTGATAAGAAATAGGGCTCATATTCAAAACATTTCTTACAAAAACCCTATGAGCTGACGAATCTGGCGATAAATTGAATACAGTTATTTTACTAACCTGCGCGTTGGTTAGGGGACAAGCAAGTAAAAATAATCTATTATTAGTCCAACCAAAAAATAAGACATGAAATTGCTAAAATTATGAAAAATTCTGATGGACGTTCTCTCGATCACTCTACCCTTGAGTATATAAGGCTTCAAGCAGTAAAAGCTGTACGTAAAGGAATGTCTCCTAGGGAGGTGGGCGAGATTTTCGGTATGCACCGATCGAAGGTGTACGAATGGGTGAAGAAGGCAAAAGAGATGGGTCTAGCTACGTTAAATGCGAAACCTGTCCCTGGAAGAAAATCCTTCATCAATGAACAGCAAGAAGGAATACTCGTATTCTGGCTGTGCGCATTTACCCCATTGGATTTTGAATTCTCGACAGTCTTATGGACAACTGAAATGATAAAGACATTAATAGAGAGGAAATTTTCTATTTACATGAGTCGTTCCGCGGTGGGCCGTTTTTTGCGCCGCATTAATTTAACTCCACAACGGCCAGTATATCGTGCGATAGAGAGGGACCAATTTTCAGTAGATAATTGGATTAACAAAGAGTTTCCTAGAATCAAAGAGTTGGCAAGTAATGAGGGTGCTATAATCTATTTTCTTGATGAGGCTGGGGCGCGCACCGATTATCACGCGGGTACAACTTGGGGGCTAGAAGGTTTAACTCCCATAATTCCCTCCACTGGTGGACGTTATCGCATAAATATGATCGCTGCGATAACTTCTGAAGGAAAGATGCATTTCCAAATAGGTCCCTCATCGCTCAATGGTGGTGCGTTTGTTGAATATCTAAAAATTTTGGCTCAAGAGAATTCATGCCCCATCTATATTGTAACAGACGGGTATTCTGCCCATCATGCAAAAGTAGTTAAGGAATATCTGGAGACGACAAATGGAAAGGTTAAAATATTCTTTCTTCCCACCTATTCTCCACACCTTAATCCTGTCGAGCTAGTATGGAGCAATATTAAGACACAAGGAATTGCGCGTCACCTTATTCGTAATGTGGAGGAGTTAAAAAATAAAGCTACTCAACTTTTAGAGGATTTAAAAAAATCGCCAGAGAAAGTCAGAGAACTTTTTAAAGAAGAATCCGTCCAATATGCTATTTAGCTGGAGTCCCCTAACCAACGCGCAGGTTAGTAGCGCCATTACTCCAATACCTAACTTTCATGGTATACATCCAGACTACTTGAATTCTTTCAATCGTTGTCTGGTCTTCCGTGATATTCGCTATTGATGTGGTATCCGCAAGAGAATGCGAACAGAACATAATCATTAGTGCAATCATAAAATATTTCATGGTTGTTTGCCTTTTTGCATTAATGATTCCATGTCTGACTGAATTGTCATTACTTGCCCCTTTATCGACTTAATGGAATTAATTTCTGATTGTAGCGTTGCATTAGTATTTCTATTCGTTTTAATTTCATCTTCAATCGCGGCGATACGATCTATCAAAAGTTCCGCCTTGGTTGTTGTTTTCTCCCAGACCCAACTAAAAACCGCTGAAAATAATATCCATACTATAGTGATACTAGCAATTAACGTTTTGTTTCTTGTTTCGGTCGATGACTGTTTACTTACCACGTCATCCATTATTTGCTTCAAATGTATCAATCTATCATCAATTTTCTGAAATGCGATCTCGAACTTATCAACTTCCGAGTTTAGCACTAAACTTGAACATTCCATTTCCTTAGTGAGGGCCATATAGAATTTATGTCGTTCTACTTCGGAATCATTTAATGGCATAGAAACTCCACCAACCATCACACGTACTCCTCAGTCAGGTTTCCCCGCACGAGTTACCTCATTAATCATTGCAATTGCAATTGCAATTCTCGCTTGTTGCATGACAGATTGCATTGCGGCAAGTTCACTCGTTTCACTCGTCTTCCCAATATAATTACTGGTCATTACCATCAACTCCGCTGAAAGTTGTGCGCACATCAAGGATAACGACATCCGCGCTTTATGTAATGCTGATCCAGCAGGTACTACATTTTGTGTATCTGTTGCCATATTCGCGTTATTGCTAGATAGATAGAATAAAAGCGTGACGTGACAGAGAATTAATCACCTCACGCTTTTATTACAGACTAAGCCATGCGCCACCAATCTCAACGTGATTGGAGAAATCCTTTATCAATCATCCAATTTACGATTTGTTGCTGCTCGGCTTCAGTATCAGCGGCTTTAAGAACATCAGCGGGAGACAATCCAATACTACCGCTTCCCACGCCTGGGGCTGCCCAAGCGATAAATGCGATCGCGGCACTGGAATTACTGTTTAAAATTTGTCGACAACTTTCAAATTGTTGTAACAACATTGCGGAAGAATTGACTCGCACAAGACCGAGAACCGCCAATTGACGGGCAACGCTCGAACTATATCCGAGGTTTCTAAATTGGGTATATGACCCTTTACCACTACCAATTAATGATGCGATCTGACTACCCTTTTGTTGGTTATCAAGAAACCATGATGCCGCCTCGTCCAAAGTCAACGGCGTTCCCGCAAGAATCTTTGCATCAACCGCTTTGATATAAACAGCGTTATCGTTAAGCGTAGTGACCTCGACGACATCACTATTTTGGCTAATCCCACCCTCATTGGACGAAGAAAGGAAATACGAGTATGTCTTATCGCCGATGATATCAGGAACAGTATCAGTAAACATAGTTGCATTTTTCCATTTATCATTACTAACCTGCGCGTTGGTTAGGGGACTCCAGCTAAATAGCATATTGGACGG
>CAUYTY010000209.1 GCA_963575655.1 Gammaproteobacteria bacterium
GGGTCCAGGGGCAAAGCCCCTGGCGGGGTCCGGGGCGGAGCCCCGAACAGAAGGGTGAGGCTCGGGTTGGGCTCCAGTGGGGCCCCCGTGGGGGGCCGGCCCCCACCCCGGTCGGTGAGGGGGCGGCCCCCTCCCGGCCCCCCCCCCCTCCTTAACAGGAGAGGGGGCCGGGAGGTGAGGTTAGGGGAGTGAACGATTACAGGCCAAGTTGCTACCTACCGGTTCGCTATTCCGGTAATCTCCGACGGAATGACGAACCGGCCGTTTACGCAGTGGCAACTTGAACTCTGTGGGTATGGCTATAGCTAGGTATGCTGCTTACACTTCGTTCACTTTCACTAAAACAATGGGCTCTACGCGCTATGTTGCTCATGATTGATAACTACGATTCTTTCACCTACAACTTGGTGCAATACCTCGGGGAGCTGGGAGAAGATGTGCGGGTATTCCGCAATGACCAAATCACGGTGGCGGATATTGAGGTAATGGCCCCTAAGCGTATTGTTATCTCTCCAGGACCATGTACTCCCAACGAGGCCGGCATATCTCTGGACACGATTTGTGTCTTGGCTGGGCGTATTCCGATTTTAGGGGTATGCCTAGGCCATCAGAGTATTGGTCAGGCTTTTGGTGGGCGCATCATTCATGCCCGTGAGATTATGCACGGCAAAACCTCCCAGATTCATCATAGTGGAGTCGGTATTTTCCGTGGTCTGCCGAGTCCGTTCGAGGCCACGCGTTATCACTCCCTGGTAATTGAATCGGCCACGATTCCCGAATGTCTGGAGGTTACCGCCTGGACTGTGGATGCGAATGGTGCCAGGGATGAGATTATGGGGGTACGTCATCGAGAATATCCCGTGGAGGGAGTACAGTTTCATCCTGAATCAATCCTTACCCAACACGGCCATGCGCTGCTACGTAATTTCCTATAGGGAGAATTAATAATCTTCTCCTTGCGGGCGCTTAATTCGTGAATAATTACATTAGCGTCCCTGAAGCGCCTCCAGCGCGGCCCCGGTATCCGTATAGATCTCAAAGATCTCGTTAAGTCGAACAAGTTCGGTGAGGGATTGTCCCTCGGTAGACGGATTGGTAAGAATTATCTGACCATTTTTGGTACGGATTGCCTTGAATGCGGAGATTAGGACCAATAATCCCACGATGGCTTTAATCTATTCGCGGGCCTTGCTCGCATTAACCATTGCGAGACGGCCCGTAATATTGACTACGTTAGTATCATCGTGGATATGGTGAGTAAGCAGCATAAGAAAATACGCGTGTAGGTAAATCCCAATTTATGGTGTGTTGCGATCCGTCTCGGGAGAGGTTTTAGTGGATAGCGACTGTTTTATGGTTTGTTCCTGTTCACGAGCCTGTCGGGCGCGTAACAGTAAGCGCGAGACATAGAGACCCACCTCGAATAGCAGCCACATGGGCACGGCTAACATGGTCTGAGAAAAGACATCCGGTGGAGTTAGGATCATACCGATGGTAAAGGCGGCCACGATGATATAGGGACGTTTCCCAGCGAGATCGTCGGGATTTACAACACCGGTCCAGGCCAATAGTACTGTTGCCACCGGCACCTCAAAGGCAACCCCGAAGGCGAAAAACAAGGTGAGAACGAAATCTAGGTACTTGTTGATGTCAGTCATTACGGACACGCCCTGGGGAGCCGTAGCGACGAAGAAACCAAATACCATCGGGAAGACTAGAAAGTAGGCGAAGGCCATGCCCAGGTAATAGAGCAAGGCACTCGATACGACCAAGGGCAGAATTAGGTTGCGCTCGTGACGATAGAGACCTGGCGCGACAAAGGCCCAAACCTCGTAGAGAATGTAGGGCATGACCAGGAATATGGCGGCCACCAGGGTGAGCTTGAAGGGGGCCATGAAGGGCGATGCCACTTCGGTAGCGATCATGCTCGATCCCTGGGGTAGTAGTCGCATCAGGGGGTTGGCCACCCAGGTGTAGATGGGATTGGAGAAGGGAAATAGGAGCAGGGTCACCACCAATACTGCCAAGATGATGTGCAGCAGCCGTTCGCGTAGCTCAATTAGGTGGGAGATGAAGGGCTGCTCCCGGTCATTGCTATTGAGAGGGGGACTCATCGGGCCTGGGCTCTAGTGAGATGGGAGAGGACTCCAGGGTGATCGGTGCGGAAACGGTAGCCTCGGCAGTGGCGGTCGATGCCGGCGAGGGAGTGGAATCGCCGCCGACCACCTCAACCGAGGCCGCGACCGGCGCGGTAGAGACCTCATCGGAGAAGGCATCGCGAAGATTGTCAGGGATATCGTCGAGTGCGACAGGTGCCAAGACTGCACCTGCGGCGGAAAGGTGGGAGGCTGGAGTAGTTGATGCGGGAACTAGCTCGATCGCCGCATTTAGCTCTTCATGGACAGCACTCAACCCTTGGCGGGTTTCCTCAATAAATTTATCAACCTCTGGTAGCCGCGCGTGTTCCGCGAGGATACGTCGCAGCTCCTCGGCCTTGATTTCACGGTCAATCTCGGCCTTGACACTGCTTACAAAGTAGCGAGCCTTGCCCAGCCATAGGCCCGCCGTGCGAGCAAGGCCAGGAAGACGCTCAGGTCCTACCACAATGAGGGCCACTACCCCCACCATTACCAACTCCCAGAAACCGATGTCGAACATGGTGGGGGATCCGTTAGGTCTTGGGGGTGTCGCGAGAGGTCACTTGGCCCTCGATGACTCGACCGGCGTCGGTTGCCTGCCCTGGTTCCGTCCGAGCCGTACTGGCGGCGGGGGGGGGTTCAGTGGCGGATGTAGGTTTGCTCGTCGCAGTAGCTGCAGCCGATTCCTCTCCTTCGCGCATCGAGTTACGGAACCCTCGGATGGCGCTCCCAAGGTCGGCGCCGATGGTGCGTAGCTTGTTGGTGCCAAAGAGCAAAACGACGATAAGTAGCAGGATGAGCAAGTGCCAGATATGTAGTCCACCAATACCCATGATTTAGTTCTCCGAAGAGGGACGCAGGAAGAAAACCATCCTCTATGGCCAGCGAGGAGTCGAAGCCTTATAGACCGGGGTGCCCTGGATTGCAACCGGATCCTTCAATCCTATGCTTTGCAACCTGGAGGGTTGCCAGCTATTAGCCTGGGGTTGAGAGAGGTTTTTTAGACACGCCAACGGCGTGTCGGCATATTAGTCCAGGGCAACCATAGCAGAGACGATTACGTCGCTTGGATTGCGTTACGTTGTCATCACGCTCCCCTCTGGGAGCGCGGGCGTCTCGCCCGCTCTTGTGCGGCCAAGATGGCCGCGCTCCCAGGGGGATCTGAACGGTTACAAACCGGACAGCACCTGTTGCTACTTCTGATAATCTGATAAGTCCGTGTAGGATGCAGTGAGGAACGAACCGCATCATTCGCGTTGTCCAATTTTTACGCCTATGTTCGACGCGGTATATTGCTTGGGTTGAGTGCGTAACCCTGAGAGAATTATCGACGGCAGGAATGACGCGAATGATGCGGTTCGTTCCTCACCGCATCCTACACGAATTATTCCTATCCCTTTACGCAATTCCAAGTCCCTCCAGTGCCTCCGCTACTTCCATCCAAGCGGTTTCTACTTCGGTGATTTCCTGAACGATTCGCCCTTGGCGTTGTAAAACAGTACGCAATCGCTCTTTCGCTGTGATATCGGATGCGGTGTTGTAGAGCGCAGGGTCGGCAAGTTCTTCGTCCAAACGCGTTTTTTCCTCCTGAAGTTGGGTGAGGCGTCCCTCCCATTGCGCCAGACGTTTTTCTAGGGGGCGACGCTGAACGGATAGACGTTGGCGGGCCTCGGCTTCGAGGCGGCGTTGTTCGCGACGTTCGTTAGTGGGGCGGAAGTTTTCCGCCGCTTGATCGGTGCTGCGACGATCTTGGGCGAGCCAGGTGCGGTAGTCGTCTAGGTCGCCATCGAAGGGGGTTACCCGTCCATCTGCTACCAGTAGGAATCGATCGGCAAGGCTGCGCAGGAGGTGTCGGTCGTGAGAGACCAAAACCAGTGCCCCGGTAAATTCCTGGAGCGCCAAGGTTAGGGCGTCACGCATCCGCAGGTCGAGGTGGTTGGTTGGCTCGTCTAGGAGCAGTAGGTTTGGGCGCTGCCAAGCGAGTAGGGCGAGTGCCAGACGCGCCTTTTCGCCCCCAGAAAAGGGGCCTACCAGGCGTAGGGCGTCGTCCCCGGAGAATCCGAATCCCCCCAGGAAACTACGTAGGCCCGATTCGGTGGCGGCAGGGTCGAGGCGTCGGAGATGGAGTAGCGGCGATGCCTCGGGGTCGAGTTGTTCGAGTTGGTGCTGGGCAAAATAGCCCACCACCAAACCCTCGCCCTCGGTACGCTGTCCTGAGAACGGCGCCAGTATCCCGGCAAGGAGCCTGATTAGGGTAGATTTTCCCACCCCATTACGTCCCAGTAGACCAATTCGTGTCCCCGGTTCTAGGGACAATCCCAATTCTTGCAAAATTACGGTCGTACCATAGCCCGCTACCGCCTTGTCTAGGACCAGCAGCGGGTGGGGGGTTTTGCGCGCGGGTGCAAAACGAAAGCGGAAGGGAGAATCTACCTGGGCCGCAGCGATTAATTCCATGCGCTCCAAGGCTTTGAGTCGGCTTTGGGCCTGTCTTGCTTTGGTGGCCTTGGCCCGAAACCGATCGACGAAGGAGCGGATGTGGGCTACTTCCTGTTGCTGATGGAGGTAGGCAGCCTGTCGACTGGCGAGACGTGCGGCGCGGGTGCGTTCAAAGGCGACGTAGTTGCCTCGGTAGAGGTCGATGCGTCGCTCTTCGATGTGGGCGATGGCGTCTACGACGTTGTCCAGAAAGTCGCGGTCGTGGGAGATGAGCAGTAGCGTGCCAGGGTAGGTCTTGAGCCATTGTTCCAACCACAGTACGGTATCAAGATCGAGATGGTTGGTGGGTTCGTCCAGCAGCAGGAGGTCAGAGCGGCACATCAGGGCGCGTGCCAGGTTGAGGCGTACCCGCCACCCGCCGGAAAACTCCGCCACCGGTCGATCGTGTTCTGCCGGTGCAAAGCCCAAGCCATGCAATAGTGCCCCGGCCCGTGCACGAGCGGCATAGCCACCGATGGAGTCGATGCGTCCATGCAGCTCGCCGATGCGTATCCCGTCGCCGTTTGCCTCCGCTGTTGCCAATGCGGCCTCCAAGTAGCGCAGATCAGCATCGCCATCCAGCACGTAGTCGAGGGCCGGGGAGGGGAGGGCAGGGGTTTCTTGTGCTACATGGCCGATCGTGAGGTGGGGAGGTAGCTCTAAATCACCAGCGTCGGGCTGAAATTGACCCAGAAGCATGGTGAAAAGTGTAGATTTGCCACTGCCGTTGGCCCCGGTGAGGCCCACTTTCCAGCCGGCATAGACGGAGAGAGAGACCTCCTCAAACAGAGGTCGACCGCCTCGCTGGAGGGAAAAGTTGCGTAGGGTGATCATCCAGATGGTTGGTGTCAATTGGGCCAGGCCCTAATACTACCCTAAGTCGCCGTCTATCCGTAGTTTCAGAATTTTGGAAAGGGTATTCTCTCGTGATGGCTAGAAAAAGACGGCCAGAAGGCGGTGGTTGGGGTGAGATTTTCGATAACGTTTTATCTCTGTCGATTTCTTGGAGAGCGTAGATGATTCAAGCGTTGAAATGGGTAGTGTTTACGTGTGCGTTGTGGATGTTGCCTAGTGCGGATGCGTTGGACCATTCCACTGGCGTGAAGGTTATCCAGCTACTTAAAACAACAAGTAGCTGGAACGGAAAACCAATTGTGTATCCCGAGGGGCAGGCTGAGATTACTGGTCTGTTGGTGGAAATTTTACCGGGCGCTGAAACCGGATGGCATGAACACGCAGTACCATCGTTTGGCATGGTATTGGAGGGTACGCTTGAGGTTACTCTCAAGAGTGGCGAGGTAAAACGGTTACAATCCGGCGATGCGTTGGCTGAAGTGGTGGATACCCTGCACAACGGCCGCAATGTTGGCTCGCAACCGGTAAAGATCGTGGTGTTCTATGCAGGCACGGTTGGGAAACCACTGCCCCAAAAATAACCGTAGATTATTCGGTAGGAGCTAGCGAAGAAATTTTGATTTGGACAATGAGCTTGGAATGTTTTCCTCTTCATCGAATTTAAGCCCGGCCATAATTCTATTTAATCTTCCTTGCTCACCCCCAACTTCACGCAAGGAGTCAGCGTTGTCGGTTGCGCTTTGTTGTTGTTGCAGAATCTTGGCAATGTAGTTACGGCTACATTCGCCTACCCCTTTTTGGAGTTGTTCGAGAAGTTTGGGGATCTCCTCCATTGCCCGGACCCAGGTTTCAATATAGAGTCCTTCTGTCTTATTGATTTTCCCTGTCGTTTTGAGCTTGGTCATGAGATTGTTGAAATCATCACACCAATCAGGTGGGGCCTGGTGGGAGAGTTTGAATACGATATCGATGTAGGGTTCCTTCCTAAGTCGTGGCGGTTTTTTCTCGTCCACGCCAATAATTTTGATGTCGCTGATACCTTCCATTTTCTGTTCTCCTATGTGTTACCCACGGGATGCGGGCAACCTGACAAGTTTGTAGACCACTTCGACTGTTATTCCGGTAGGGATTGCCAGAATCCAGATGTCATAAATGGTTTGGCAAGCTAATCGGCTGAGTTGGTAATTTTTCTGACCGCCTCCCAACCAAATTTCGTTGGGAGGGGGCGTGAAGGGTTCCCGCAATTCTACGATCCCGGTCCGTTACACTGACTCCCCAGCGGGATTTCGGCGTGAGGGATAGCCCGGAGGTATTCGTAGATGGCTTTTAGATCATAATCACTCATCATCCCAAAGATTGGCCAAGGCATTAGTTGCAATATTGGGTGAGGGGCCTCTCGGTCGTGGCCAGTGCGCATAAAATTTTTGAATTGATCAAATGTCTTGAATCCTGCTGGGTTGCCGTTGGCATCTGGGGTCAGATTCGCGGAAGGCACGGATAACCCACCCCCACCTGTGACGATTACACTACCAGCGAGATAAGACGATGCCTTAAATTGTTTGGGCTCGCCCTGAAATGGATTGTGGTTCGCTCCGTAGGTGGGGCAGCTATGGCAATTGGCGCATCCGGCCTGGGCATTGACAATGTAACTCCCCAGATATACCTGATCGTGGTTCAGTGGGGTGACCTTACTCAATGTGATCGGGACTATCCGGCTGCTGATGATGTGTTCCCCGATACGTATACGGCTCTGTTCAGGAGTAAGGACAATAATGGTCCCCTGCATGGAGGGATGAAATCTACAATGGTAACTATAGCTCCCTGTGGTATTAAACGTCTGGGTGAAAGAATCTCCTGGCGCAATACCACCCGCTGTGGTATCCCACAATCCGGTTTTATTACTAGTGGAGGTGTGGTGAAAGAGTCCATTATTGACCCATTTCACCGTGTCCCCTAGGTCGATAGTTTTCTGGGCAGGAGAAAATTGAAAATCCTGAATATTGATAACTACTGTTGCTGCTAACGATTGCTCGGTGAGCAACAGTAAAGCACCTACCAAGGACCAATAGACTATGCGAGTCATCTGAAGTCTCCTAAAATATGGTTGGTTGAGGTTGTTACTCTCGTTGATTAGTGACGCTAGGTCGTTGATATTCTGTTACCTAAATACGTAGAGCTTTGGTGCGCGGGTTAATCCTTATGTTTGTCCCTTGATGACAAATTCTATCTTCTGTGATGATGGAGGTGACTGATCTCGCAGTGATAGGCATCACTAGGAAACATCCAGGAAGTTAGCCTTCATTTCGGCAAGGTGCCGGAATTCAAGAATCATAGGATCGCGGCTCATTATCTGTTGATTAGTGTCCGCTATCTAGTACCCATTGTTTGATAGCTACTACCTAGAAATCATGATCCGTTACCCATAGCTCAGTGGTGAATATCAGGTAGCACCGGTTATGTGGGTAGTCTCAAGATGGTTTCCGGGAAGGAGCACCGGAAGTACGACGCCCCCCAGTCCAGTTGCGTAATGCAATGGAGCAGAGGACGCGAGGGCAATTCTAAAACCGCTGCCGTTGAGGTTCAGCCAGCCCGCTGGCCTTTGACATGTCTATAAAAATGCCGGTCTTTCCCGGCTGTCAACCCGTAAGGGTAACTTGGCTTACGCCAGTTAAGGTCTCCTCGCCCAGAGCAGGAAGGTCGTTCAGACTAAGGATTGGGTCTTGTACCGTCTCGACCGTCATTCCTTTCGTCGTCAGAGCCTGGGACTGGAGAAGCATCCCAGGGTGACTCGCTTTCGCTTCACTTCTTGTCGGCTGCCTTTCGGCGGGCTGGTTGAATCTCAAACTTTTCAGCCAGCGGGATGGATTCCGTTAGGTTGAAAAGTTAGGCGGCGACTCAACTCGAGTACTACCCATAACCTAACCTATTAGTCCGTCATTCCAGCAATGCCTGCTGGAATGACGGACTAACAGTTTAAAGGTGGGAGGCTACTACGATAGCAATGGTTAGCTTTTTTTGCTGGCGAGTTTGGTCCAGGCGCCATTCAGGCGTTGGTATTTATCGTTGTGGGTTCTTTGTGAAATGGGGACGTGGTCCAGATAGGTACGGGCGCGGGCGAGTAACTCGTCGTGTCGTCCCTGTTTCTCCATGATGATCAATAGTACCCGTGCTGCATTGATGTTGATGGTAATATTGAACGGCATATCGTTGGCGGCCTTTTCCAACAGGGCCTTGCCCTCGTTTAGTTTTCCTTCTTGGAGTAAACGCACCCCCTCATTGTTTGCGGCGGCTACCTTGTTCCACAGGTCGCTAATGAATTGATTCCCTATCTGGCCCATGCCGAGCAATTCAAACACCTCGCGGGCACGGTCCATTATGGCGGTATCTTCGACGTGGTGAAGGACGGTATGGGTCATGATGCCGGCTGCTTGGGCATCGCGGTCATAGGTGTGACACAACTTGGCAAATTCTATGGCCAGATCCGGGGGGAGGTTATCCCGTGCATCCTGGTAGGTGTCGATGGCCTCTTCCACCATCCGGGCCGCAGCCTCGGACAGGTTGAGCTGGTGACAGTTAGACGCCTCGGAGATGGCGAGTGCCAAGGCAGCATTGGGGTTGCCTTGGTATTGCCGGCGGGCGTCCTTGATGATCCGGCTGGCATCTTTGGGATTTCCACGCTCCATAAGTACTCGTGCTAATCGAGCGGAGTCATTCGGATCGCCATAAACAGAGAAACGCCCCAGACGCACAGCGTTACGGTAGGCCTGCTCGGCCGATGTCGCATCGTCGGTGCGTAGGCTGACCTCGCCCAGGGCTTGAGCACGCAGGATTGAGCGCGGAGAGATCTTGGTAGCCTCGACGAGGGTCTCTTTGGCAGCCTGAAAGTTTCCGCTGGCCTGTTGAACCCGTGCCAACCAGTCGTAGGCCTCGGTGTGCATCCGGTTTTCGTTGATCAGGGCCGTAAAGATCGTGATCGCCTTCTTGTAATCTCCTAGGTAGTAACGTACCTGCCCCCGCCCCAGGTTGACCCAAAAGGCATTGCGTATGGCGGCGGCAGCCTCGAAAACCTCGCTCGCTGCCTCAAATAGTCCCTGGCGAATCAACAGGTCTGCCTGTATTTGCATCAATTCAAAGGCATAGCTGGGTTGCGCTTTAATCTGTGCGGCGGTCATCGTGGTTGCCTGGGCTAGTTTTTCCTCGCGTATCGCTCGCTCAATGTCGACCAGAATATCCTTACGAGCGACCAATCGACCCAAACGTTCTTGCAGCATTTGGCGGGTGATCGGTTTGATCAGGTAACCATCAGGCCGGTACTCCATGGCCCCGAGCACCATAGCAACGGTCGATTCCGCCGTGATCATGGCGAATACCGTACTCAATCCAATCCAGTGACGCTGTTTGGCAGCCTCCAGAATTTGCATTCCATCGCGTCCCTCCCCGAGGTTGTAGTCGCACAGGATGATGTCGTAAGACTTGTTTTCCATACGTCGTAGGGCTTCATCGCCATCGGTTGAAAAGTCGACCTCAGCGACCCCCAGCGTGGCCAACATTTGGCGTAAAGCACTCCGTACCGATGCCATATCGTCGATGATGAGAATGGTCTTGGTACGCAAATCAGTACTCATAGATCTTTAATCTCTCTGTGGTGATGTGCTAAACATCACCTTGTTTCGAGGCGAGCCTCGATAGTGAATTAGAGGGGGAGAGGAATGCGAACCCGCCCGGAACAATGAAGGCAATTCCGCAATCGATGACCTTCGCCTGTAGTATTACGGAGGAAATTGTGCGGCCAATTCTGCTACGCACGCCCATTGGTTGCGTTGGGTGTGATACTCCATGGCCAAGAGACTCATCCGCACCGCGTCGTAGTAGCGGCCATTGCGCCATACCTCATCACGTAACACACCCTCCTGGACAAAACCAACCTTTTCGTAGACGCGCACGGCGTTGGATTGCGCGGCATTCACGCCAAGCCAGACCTTGTGCAGATTCAATATCTCAAAGGCCCACGCGAGTAGCAATTGGGTCGCCTCGGTGCCACAGCCACGATTCCACCAATGTTTATCGCCAATGAAGACTCGTAATTCGGCAGAGCGGGCGATTGAATTAATGCCATGCAGACCGCCAATGCCGATGAATATCTCTCCCTCGCGACTACATACCGCCACCTCTTCCTCCGTGGATGAGTTACTCATCATCTCGTAGGCTCGTTCGAGGGCCTCCAAATGGGCTGGGAACGCGCCTCGATAGAGGTAATGGGTGACCTCTCGGTCGCTGGTCCAGTTCAATAGGGCTGGTAAATCGGCGCGGGTGAGACCGCGTAAATAGGTACGGCAGCCAGTAATAAAGTGGGCAGGCATGGAATTTCCTCAACCGAGTCAGCAATCGAACTGCCGATATGCTATGCGCTGATACAAATTACGATGGTGTCCTACGTGTAAGTTCGAGCGAGATCCGAAAGCCGATAGTACGACACTTTAATCCACGTAGGTATGCTGTGATACCAGCAGTAGGTGGTTGGAGAGTTATCGAGTAGTCTTCTAACCTATTGAATTAGCTGTTAATAGTAAGTGTCTTTCATTTTACCATAATTTAGTTGCGGTAGTAATTTCTGTCTATGTCATGTCTACTGAAACGACGTCTGTTTCCTTTCTTCTACTTGAGTTTATAAGCACAGTTAATGGCTAGTCCCTGGTTCAGATAAAATGGGATTAGGTCTTACAATTTACATTTTTGCTGGGTATCTTTTTCTACAAATCGGTCCATTTAATCTAAGTTGTTATCTAGTGCCTGGCCAGAACCCCTAATCTTGTGTTTCGCAATCTGAAGGATTTTTCTCGTTCCCACGCTCCAGTGCGGGAATGCAGATTCCGACGCTCCAGCGTCGTGGTTTGGTAGTAGCTTAGGCGCGAGTGCTGGATGTATATGGAATACGAGACGTGGAGCGTGGGAACGAGATAAATCATTCAATTATCTACTATCCATTATCAACAAATCATTACCTGCTACTCATTATTCGTCTGGTAGGTAGAGGCTATATAGCTTTTAGCTACCGGTAGGCACAGATAAAATCATTGATACAAGAATTCTTCCTGTGCTAGAGTCCCTTCGCCGCGATGGTGTTCGATTTTTGGAGACGGATAGTTTGCCTCATTCCCTACCGTTGATAACTACTCAGAGTCATACGCCCAGCCTAGGCAATACATACCACGTCGAACATAGGCGTGGAAGTTATGCGATGCGAATGATGCGATTTCGTTCCTCACCGCATTCTACGCGGGCTGACGAAACAATGACCAGGCAAACCGTTAGGTCGTCATTCCGACAGAGATTTTCGGAATTCGGGACACAAGGACATGAGTTATCGACCAATCCATCATGGCATCTGGATTCCGGCAGTCCCTGCCGGAATGACGGTTGAACTAAGCCATGGGTAGCAACTTGGGTTAAAAACTAATTCTCCAACGTAAACGAAATCAAGAGGGTCGTGTTATGGCAAACATTGAGCCAAGTAGTAATACTGAGAACCTGCAGATCGGGGAACCACAAAATGGAATTAAATGTCTGAAAGAAGAACTGGCTGCTAGTCGGTCTAGTTCAGGCAAGAGAAAGGTAGATACGCACAAGGATGATGACGATATTGCCAAGCGGGTAACGGACCTCGATGATCAACCACTTAGGGATGCCTACCGTTTTATTCGTGGTTATACCTCGTCCACTGCGAAACTTTATTCCACCAATGCCAACACCAATATCCTAAATACCTTCAATAAGGAAGTCAGCAGAATCGTGGGAAACGATGAACAGGATGTCATGAAGGACCTCAATCGACTTTCTAACGATCTGATAACCGGGTACCTCAACTCCCTGCGTGCCTCTCTCAACGTATCCGGCGTCGTGGCACAGCAGTTTCCCGATGCTTATCGAAGTAATTCCTCGACCACCTGAATTTCATTTCCCATTCCCAAGAAAATCAGTTGGTTCGTTCTGTTGCCTTTCCGTGAGCCCTACGTCGTGGCCTTGAAACACTCGGACTGACATATTTAAAACCCAAGTTGCTACCTAGCGCGCTTTTCTCCCCTCTCCCTCTGGGAGAGGGGCCGGGGGTGAGGGCGTGATGCTAACGAGTCAACAAATTCGCTCCCTCACTCCAACCCATCTCCCAGGGGGAGATGGGGCTTTTTCGTTTCTCCCCGCATAGGTAGCAACTTGGGTTATTTAAAGAACGGTCTGTTTCTCACTATGCGTTGGTGAGACTGGCTAGACCGAGTTTTCTAGATACCATCACTATGTTCTATACCTTAAACCAACTTACTTCCGAGCAGTATTCCCAGGCTGGTAAAAAGTTCAGTCGGCTGGCCGTGCTACGTCAAACCGGTTTTCGTGTCCCGATGGGTTATGTCGTACCTGCCACGATATTTTCCATGGTCACGGAAGCAACATCAGAATTGATGGCGGTGATAGCTAGTTCTGCTATTGACGACGGTGCCAAGCGCGAGGCCCTTGCTGCAGATATTCGACGAATTATCCTGACCATGCCGTTGCCGGAAATGGTAATTAAGAACCTTGGCACCACTCTTACGGCGTTGCGTTCGAAGGGCTATTACTCTGTTGCGGTTCGTTCTTCGCCGCCCCTTGAGGGCCTTGCCGGAAGTTCTTTTGCTGGATGCTATGAGAGTATTCTCAACATTACCAATGCGACCGATCTGGGACAGGCCTTGCGGCGTTGTTGGGCGTCTGCCTTTCAGCCCAGCGTGTTAGATTACTGTTGCCATCGCGACCTGGTGTTAGCCGATATCCAATCGGCAGTGCTGATTCAGGGAATGATCCCGGCAGAAGTTGCGGGAGTTTTGTTTACCGCTGACCCGGTCAGTGGCGACGATTGCACCATGATAATTAAGGCGGTGCTGGGATTAGGCGAATCTTTGGTACAGAGTGAGGTCGATCCAGAAAACTATCGCTATCGTTGGTATACCGATGAAGTGACCCGTGACCCCGAGGCGGTATTACTCTCCGTGGACGAAATTCGTGCCTTGGGTGAGATCGCTCTGACTATTCAGGAACACTTCGGAACCCCTCAAAATATCGAATGGGCGTATCTCGATGGTGAGTTCCATATTCTTCAGGCGCAGTCCATTGCCGCTATTCATTATGCGGTGGAGGAGGAATGGACCAATGCTTACCTCAAGGACGGAGGGGGTGCCTCGAGTATTACTACGCCGCTGATGTGGTCGCTCTATGAAATGGTGTTGGAGGAGACTATGCCACGCTATCTGGCCGCTACCGGCATGTCGCCGAAACGCCCGCCACGGCGTTGGACCGCTAGCTTCTTCGGCTATCCCTATTGCGCTCAAGGCTGGGGTGAAACGAATTCCGGGGTTCGTCGAACGTAAGTTCGATTGTGACCTTGGTATCGAACCAGCTTATCAAGGGGATGGCGAGATCACCGGTCTCAATCTTGTTAGCCTGTTTCATGGCGTTCGTATTCTTTTTTTGCTCAATCGTTCGATTTGCCGACGCCTGATCAACGCTACGCGGACGATGGCAACACTGACCCAGACCTTGGATGAATTGGATGCGGTAGATCTAAAGGCATTGGACGACGCGGCCCTGGCTACGCATGTTCAGACCTTGGTCGAGAGTCATTACCGTACCGTGGAAAGTTCTTATTTCAACACCATCTATGACAATTCCAACGCCGCCACGCTGTTCCATGATGCATTGGAAAAGTACAACCGCAAGGCCGCTCGCCCCGTCAATAAATTGCATTTGGTGGGTGGTCTGAATGATGTTTCCCATCTGTGGCCGGTCTACGAATTGTGGGGATTGAGTCGCCGCTTGCGGGCCATGCCGGGGTTGCCACGGCGTTGTGCGAATATGACGCCGATACCCTGGTGGCATACCACCGCGATCACCGGGATTATCCCGGTCGCGCCCAGATCGAGGCCTACCTTGAACGCCACAAGCACTGTAGTGCGCGGGAACTCGACCTGACCGTTCCTTGCTGGGATGAAGAACCTCGCCAGCTTCTACAAAATCTGCTGACCAACCTGCGTCGAGATGATGAACACAACCCTCGTCTGGTGCAGCGTGCCAGCCGGGAGCGTTACGCAAGCGAGGCTGCGCATATCCACCACGCCGGTTTGCTGCGACACCTTGCAGCCCATCGTGCTCTGCTCGAATTGCGCGAAGAGATGCGCGACTTGTCTACCCGCATGTACCGCCTGTTGCGGCGTGCCTTTCTGGGTGGTGTTTCAGACCTGGATATTGCGGTAGCCATTCTTCAAACATGGGTATCGGGTGACTTTCTGCCATAATTTTGAAGTATTATCGTGCGCAACGAGAACTTTACTTGGAAAGAACCTCCAATGGCTAACAGAGCTGTTTTGTGTCCATGCTGTAAATGTGATCATGTCGTTAAACGCGGCAAGACGGAACTTGGAAAACAACGCTATCTCTGCCTGAAGCCGGAATGTGGTAGGAAGACATTCATTTTAGATTATACCTACCAGGGGTATTTGCCAGAAGTCAAGGAGCAGATCATCGACATGGCAATGAACGGCAGCGGGATCCGTGATACTGCGCGGGTATTGGGAATTAGTCCAGGGACGGTTATTAGCAAAATAAAAGAAACAAGAACCCTATATGGAACCAGTCAATCGGTCACTACTGGAAAGACTGAATTCAGATGACATTCTTTCTGATATTCAGAAAGTTGAAGGTGCTGAAGTGGATGATAATGTGGAGCTATGTCGGCAACAAGGAAAATCAACGCTGGCTTTGGCATGCTATTGACCATGCTACGGGAAATGTTCTTGCGTATGTGTTTGGCAAAAGGAAAGATTCGGTATTTTTGTCCTTAAAAGAACTCCTCAAGCCGTTTGGGATTTCTCGATTTTATACTGACGATTGGGGGGCTTATGAACGGAATTTACCAGTCGAACAACAAATCATTAGCAAGAAGAATACTCAAAAAATCGAGAGGAAACATTTAATGTTACGGACACGTATCAAACGGCTTGCCCGGAAAACCATTTGCTTCTCCAAACTTGAGAAAATGCATGATATTGTGATTGGTCTCTTCATAAATCGCTATGAATTTGGCGTCTTAGTCTGAAAAATATCTAAATTATGGAACATTACTGGCCATATCCAGGTCTGGAACACCACCCCTTTCTGGAATTGGGGTGGCGTCTGGCGGTGGTGCGCGGCAGGATTGATGACCCCCGACCACATCTTCTTCTTGCGTCATAACGAGGCCCTGAGGCTGTTCCGAGAGGACGACAGCGCGGTGCTGCTGATGCATTTGCAACGTAACCGTCGCTTCCATCGAAGTTTCCGCAACTACGTCAAACCCAACGAGATCCGGCCCGAAGGTCGGTCCAGCGCGTCGATCCCTACGAGTGCCACTGGCAGTGGTGCCACGCTACGCAGTGTTGCCTGCTCCTGGATGGACATTGAATTACACTCCATTGCCGATCCTTGCCTATTTTTTGATTGCCTTATGGTAAATCAGACAGAAAGAAGGGGGCAAGTTTAGCAGTGAAGAGTACCAATAAATTCGTTTTACTAACGATTCTCGTTCATGCCGTATCTTATATTTTAGGTATCGCCTGGGCGCGGAATTCCGTGATTACGGAGAAAATCTTCCCGCGATGCGCCATTAAGGTGGATGTCCGCCGGGACGAACACAAAGCTTGTTGGCGCTGGTCGTGCGAATCCCGCAAACCGATCATGCTTGGTTGCGATTTAATCCAAATGCATCAGGTGGTCTCATTATTGGCATCTTCGGATCATCGGCGATTGGCGGTCACTTCCGTGGGGGAGTGGGCACGCAATTCTTGAGCTGGTGAACCTTTCCATCCTGCTCAATCAGCGCAAGTATGTGGCGGTTTGTACGCTCAACTCATTTCCGGGTACTTTCAGTGTCATTGGCTGGAATAACAAGAAACTTCTTATTGAAAGTGATATTGCGCTTACCACTGAAAACCAGGATGAGCGTTTTAGCTCTTTTTCGGAAGGTTCTAAACATTTCGAGATTTCTTATGATAGTTGCGCAATTCATCAGCTCGATTACAGATAAGGGTTCATACCCAATCAGGGTGATATAACATTGCGCAGAATGCGGTCGCTCGATTGATGTGGTTCGTTTCTCACTGCATCCTACGCGAGCTTGCAAGATCCGGGGGGCTCGCTTCGCTCAGCCCCGGCTGAGGGCGCAACCCTCCGGCTTGCAAAATCAAGACGGTTTTCGGGTAGACGCTAGATAGCAACTTGAACTAGTTACTGACTGGAGCCACGTTCAACGTTTTCCTTTTCATCGGTCCAGATCAGTTCCTCACTATTCATGTCTAATAGACTGAGCACCATTCGATAATATTGCTCCTGGATATTATATTTCTTGAATGGTGTGTCATGGATAACGCCAATGAGACGGTAATTGGTTGCCTTTTTTCTATGAAACTTGCTAGACGGGGGATGACCATTATCCTGGAAACGGAAATGTCCCTCTCCGTTCTTGTTGTCTGAGCTATATCCAGAGCCTTCATTGTTATCATCTTTACGATCGGCAACCAGGCGTACCTTTCCTGAATTTAGAAGTTGCGTGCGAATTTGATCGCTAATACCTTTGGTGTCAAGGTGAGTGTTGGTTTTGTCAATGACTTCATTGAAGGCAATGAGCGGTTGGTGATTACCAATGGCGTGACTATTTAACAAGTCATCCACTAAATGAACTATGACGGTTTGAAGGTCAGTAGGAAAAACTACATCCACTGGCGAAGTTGCATTGGTTGCTGATTCATCCCCCGGCGTTGTGGCACAACCGGTTAGGAAGAGGGTAATGGATATTGCCACGGCTAGACTACGGTACTTACGAATAGTCATTGAATAGTTTCCTCTGATTACTACGATAGTATGCAGGATTATCCCCTGGGCCGTCTGCATATCTCCGCCAGGCGGGATCATTAGGCACGACTTTTTACCCCGTGGAAATAATCTTATGATTTTCCGGCGAAGATGAGACGGGAAATAATCATGCCTGGGAAAATTCCGGTAATCGCCGCAATATGAAAGAATATTACCGGGACAAATAGTAGCCAATGAACCACTGAAAATCCTGTTAGCCCTATTCCCGCAAGAATAATCGAACCACATTCGTGGTTTCCTCGGCCCCGTGTGACGGGGCGTCGAGAGAATAGGTGCTACCGGAAATGACTCAAGGCAACCGTTTACTCCCCTCCTGTTGGAGAGGGGGAGTAAATGATTAGCGTTCGACGATGGGGGCGCCGATGTCAATATTCCTATTCCACCTGCGAGACATCGCGCACGGCGCCGCGAGCGGCAGAAGTAGTCATGGCGGCATAGGCGCGCAGCGCCGCTGATACCTGACGCTCACGATTGCTGGGTTTCCAGGCAACGCTTCCTTTGGCCTCCATCGCGGTGCGGCGGCGTGCCAATTCTTCTGGGGCGAGCACTACCCGTAGGATACGACGCGGAATATCGATCTCAATGGCGTCGCCTTCCTCTAATAAAGCAATTGTTCCCCCTTCCGCAGCCTCGGGAGAGATATGCCCGATTGATAATCCTGAGGTGCCACCAGAGAATCGGCCATCGGTAATCAGTGCGCAGGCCTTGCCCAATCCCTTGGATTTGAGATAACTGGTGGGATAGAGCATTTCCTGCATTCCTGGTCCACCGCGTGGGCCTTCATAACGGATGACAACCACCTCTCCGGGACGGATTCGGTCCCCAAGAATCCCCTCTACCGCCGCCTCCTGGCTCTCGAAGATGCGCGCCGGTCCCGTAAAAACCAGGCAGCTTGGGTCTACTCCAGCGGTTTTTACGATACAGCCGTCCTCGGCTAGGTTGCCGTAGAGCACCGCCAAACCACCATCCTGGCTGTAGGCATGGTCTTTATCACGGATACAGCCACCTGTGCGGTCGAGGTCGAGGTTCGGCCAACGATTGTTCTGACCAAACGCGGATTGGGTTGCCACGCCACCAGGGGCGGCCAGGTAGCGTTGGCGTACTGCCTCCTCTTGGGTTTGGATCACGTCCCAGCGTTGGAGGGCGGCGCCGAGGCTGTCCGCGTAGACCGTGCTCACCTCACGATGAAGCAGCCCCGCACGGTCGAGTTCGGCCAAGATACCGATCACCCCACCCGCCCGATGGACATCTTCCAGGTGGTAGATGGGCGTTGAGGGGGCCACTTTGCACAGATTCGGGACTTTGCGCGAGAGGCGGTCGATATCGGCCATCGTGAAGTTGACCCCAGCCTCCTGTGCCGCCGCGAGAATATGAAGCACGGTGTTGGTGGAGCCACCCATGGCAATGTCCAGGGCCATGGCATTCTCGAAGGCCGCGAAACTAGCAATCGAGCGCGGCAGCACCGAGGTATCATCGTGTTCGTACCAACGTCGCGCTAGGGCCACGATTGACCGTCCTGCCTCCAAGAATAACTCGCGACGCTCGGCATGGGTGGCAAGCAGTGAACCGTTGCCGGGCAATGCCATCCCTAGGGCCTCCATGAGGCAATTCATCGAGTTAGCAGTGAACATGCCCGAGCAGGAGCCACAGGTGGGACAGGCGGAACGCTCGTAAATGGCAGTCTCCGCATCACTGATCTCTGGGCTGGCCGCCGCGACCATGGCGTCCACAAGGTCGAGATGTAATACCTTGCCCCGGATCTGCGCCTTGCCGGCCTCCATCGGTCCACCAGACACGAAGATCGTGGGGATGTTCAGGCGCAGTGATGCCATTAACATCCCTGGGGTGATCTTGTCGCAGTTGGAGATACACACCAGGGCATCCGCGCAGTGGGCGTTGACCATATACTCCACGGCGTCGGCGATCAGCTCACGCGAGGGCAGGGAGTAGAGCATTCCGCTGTGGCCCATGGCGATACCGTCGTCTACGGCGATAGTATTGAATTCTTTTCCTACACCTCCGGCCCGCTCGATCTCCGCGATTACCAATTGACCGAGGTCTTTCAGATGAACGTGACCAGGGACAAACTGCGTGAAGGAATTGGCCACTGCGATGATCGGTTTGCCGAAATCGGCATCGGTCATACCAGTAGCACGCCACAGTGCGCGGGCACCGGCCATATGCCGGCCATGGGTGGTGGTGCGAGAGCGATAATTGGGCATGAGAGACCTCAAATAATTGCCAGGGCGGTAACTTTTACCTCTCCGGTTGGGAGAGGGAGCGAATGATTATCCTTACACGTTTCTAGCCGTTTTTCGATATGCTCCTCTGAGTTTTGCCAACGACGATGACTGCACGCCATTCTCCCCGTGACGACCGGATGCGCCAACTCCTCGCCCAAGAGGCCGCCCGTATTATGGAAACAGAGGGCATCCACGACCATTATCTAGCCAAGCGCAAGGCCGCAGAACGACTCGGCGCCGAAGATACCCGGAATTTGCCGCGCAATACCGAGATAGAGCAGGCACGTAGTGAATTTCTGCGGCTGTTTCAGGCCGATACGACTCCCGTGCGGTTGCGCGCCTTGCGTGAGGCCGCATTGCAGGCCATGAAACTATTGTCACGTTTCCAACCTCGCCTGGTGGGTTCGCTCCTCTCCGGGACGGTTGGAATATATTCTGACATTGAGCTTCATCTCTTCTCAGAAACGCAGGAGGAGATTAGTCTGTTTCTGGATGAACACCGTATTCCCTATGAGCAAGAAGAACGGAGAATTCGTGTAGGGCGGGATAGTTATCGTAACTTTCCTGTCTATGGATTTCGTGCCGGTGTCTGGACGGTAGACCTAACCATATTCCACATCGATGGTTTGCGCCAACCACCGTTGAGTCCCGTGGACGGTCGTCCCGAACGGAGGGCTAATCTCGCGGCTGTATCTGATTTGCTAGAGGAACAGGATCCAAAATAGTGGGGCGCTAAACAAAAAGGCAACTCCGCAAATGATCAGATGATTTCTCCTTTGCTCTCCCCTAAGTTGCCCACCATTCGTCATTTCAGCAGAAAATGCTGGAGTGACGAATGGCGGGCAACGTGGGTTGATCTAAAAGAAAAGCCATTGTGATTATTTAGGGGGTTACCTTTTTGGCGCAACGGGAAAAGATTTTGGTTCACCTCCGTTTACCTAACTCCAACTTGAGTTAGAGTACGAAGAGGCGTTCGGTGTTAAGCAATATCTTGACCCCGTCGGTGACTTTGGCAAAGGCCAGGATATAGTCGGTTTGGGGTTTTTTCTTATAGGCGGTAGCGTCGGCAATATGTTCGGCAGTAATCGGGATGACCCGCGAGACCGCATCCACGATCATCCCTATGGTCTTACCACTATTCCCTTCGCGGCCGCTGAGTACGATGACCCGAGTAGAGGAATCAATCGGCTTTGGATATAGACCGAGCTTGATGCGCAGATCAATGACCGTGATGGTTTGGCCGCGAAAATTCATGATTCCACGCACACCGGCAGGGGCGTGGGGGAGGCTACGAACTACCGGCATGGTAATGATTTCTTTGATCCATAAGATATCAATACCATATTCCCGATTCGAGAGGCTGAAGACGAGATAGCTCCCCTCGACATTAAGATTTGTTTTGGGAACGACCCCGGCACTTTGGCGATGAACGATCTTGGCCACCACCTCGGCAGAGTCGTGCATGGTCGTGGGATGGTCAACCGAACCTTTGCAGGAGTGGCGTGCAAAACTATCATCCACGAAGGCGTCCAGATTGATAATACTACCGACGCCCATTTCCTTTATCATGTACTGCTGGATACGATCCAGATCCGGCTTGGAGGGGAAGAGATCATTGGTCTTGATCCCCTGGGCCTCACGCAGGACGTTTTTCAGGATGGGTACCTTGAGTTTTAAGGTACCGTCTGGGTCGAGGAAGGTAACCGCGATCTCAGCGGCGGTTTCCAACTTTTCTCCGATAAAGTTCCCTGCCACAACCAGCATATCGGTAAATTCTTGGACCGCTGCTGGATATTGTTTGATGACCTCATCGCGGAGTGTCACTACGCAGCAAGGATGGGTCTCCCACATTTCACCCGAGAGAAACAGGAGGTCCGCACTTCCTTCTGCAATTGCCTTGGTACCCAGCGGTTCGGCCACCAAAAAGCCACACGCCTCGGGATTGGAAGCTAATAGCTCCGGCATTTTGATGGGAGGCACGACCTCGAAGAATACGTCGCAGTCGCCTCTACCGGCAAAGCCTGGCTTGAGCCCTAACTCCCGCAGAAATTTGTGGGCCAACATGTGGTGGATCGAAAGTTCGTGGGGAATATAAAACGTCTTACCACGAAAGGCCTGCCCCAAATCTACATCCTTTGACTTGGCATTGCGCACGGCAATGCTGCCATTACGATGGGCGAATAGCACCAGCTTAATAGGGACGCCGAAACCAAATAGGTCCATGGCAATTGGCGCCAAAGAAAAGGCCCCGTCTACCGTCCCTTTCTCCAATGCCTGCTGGAGGGCGTTCCAACTGGGCATCCGCTTGGTCTCGATAACGAAGTGCTCGGGAGAGAGTTTGCCGGTATCAATCAGATGTTTGAGCACCCCCAATGTCAGGTGGTCAGTGATCTGGATATGAGCCATCTCGATGATGAGCTTGCCCGCAGGATTTAATTGAGGAACTCGTGGTTCTTGGGTGGGGGTGCTCTGAATAGCGGCATTTCCGCCCAGGGTCTCATTGATGAGTTCGTTAAGTTCTGGCGGACCAAAGGGCTTGGTAATAAAATTACTGACCCCAGCCTCGGTGGCGGCGGTTACTTGTTTACGTTCACCACGAGCGGTGGCCATGATAAAAGGAATCTTGGCGCAACGTGGATTAGCCCGTACCCATTGCAGCAATTCGAAGCCATCCTTGTTGGGCATATTCCAATCGCTGATAATGAGTTCCACACCGCTTTCTGCTTCAAGTTTAGCGATAGCGTCATTACCATCCTCGGCCTGGAGCACGTGCTGGAATCCCAAGTCGGTCAATGCCTTGACCGCCATCTTGCGGGCTACTTTGGAATCTTCGACCAGGAGAATTTTAAGCGCACGATCGACCGGCATGATGACCCACCTCTATAAACCTGTTGGTGACTTTGGCCCTAGTTGAATAAAAAACTCACCTCAGAAAATGGCTGAAAATGTGGCGCACAGATGTAGCAGCGCCGCTACCATTTCACCCACTCTCCGAGATGAGAAAAAGTTATCAGCCCTCTGGCGTAGCACCACCGCGCAGGTCTGAAAGAATTCTGGGTAGATAGTGGAGAAGGTAATCCAGATCAGCCTCCGTAGTCTGTAGGCCGAGACTGAATCGGACGATCCCGTAACGTTTAGTATCCACCCCCAGGGCGCGGATGACATGAGAGGCCTCGGTACCTCCAGAATGGCAGGCCGAACCCACAGAAACCGACACCCCAATATTACTAAGACTCAATAATAACGAACCGCTGTCAATACCGGGAAAACCGACGTTGAGATTATTTGGCAATCGCCGGGTGAGCGAACCGTTGACGATCAATCCCGGTTCCACGGCCCGCAGGCGGGCCAGCAGGCGATCGCGCAGGTGAGTTAACCGTTTAGCTTCGTAGGTCATCTCACGGTAGGCGAGTCTTGCTGCTAGTCCGAGTCCCAGGATCCCGATGACATTTTCCGTACCCGCTCGTCGTCCCCCTTCCTGTTCGCCACCATGGATAAGAGGGACCAGTGGCTGATTCGCAGCGACATAGAGTACCCCAATTCCCTTGGGTGCGTATAACTTATGACCTGAAAGGGCAAGGAGCGAGACGCCCCATTCTCGGGGAGTCAGTGGAATCTTTCCGAATGCCTGTACTGCGTCCACCATCAGTGGGACCCCGGCGGTTCGGCAGACGGCACCGATTTCGGCGATGGGATTGAGCGTGCCAATCTCGTTATTGGCAGCCATGATGGATACCAATTGCGTATTGGGACGCAATGCCTCCCGGATCGCCTGGGCAGAGACCATGCCTTCTCGATCCACTCCGACATAACTCGCCGTAAATCCTAATCCTTCCAGAAAACGTACGCTCTGGAGTACTGCACTATGTTCAGTGACACTGGTGATCAGATGACCGGGTTGAGCGATATGGCGAAAGGCGACCCCTTTGATGGCTAGATTGATGGCCTCCGAGCCGCCGCCGGTGAAAACAATCTCGTCGGGATAGACTTCCAAGCAACGGGCAACACGCGTACGGGCCTTATCAACAATTCGATGAACTTTCTGGGCCAGGATACTACTGCTGCTCGGATTGGCAAAACCCTCTGGGTCGTCGAGGAAATCGTGAATTGCCTTACGGACCTCTTTGCGCAGGTAGGTCGTAGCATTGTGGTCGAGAAAGACCTCCCGATAGTCCTCCGCTCGAATAGCGGACATCGGCTTGCAGGGGATCTCATCGCTCACCTGGATGGGAATATTTACCCAGCGATAGACCGATTGCAGGCCATGTGGAAACAATTGGTCTAGGGTGTCGTGTGACACCCCAGTATTACGCTCGATATTGCGATATAACGGGCCTACCTGATGACACGCATAATAGGCACGTGCATATTCTAACACTCGCCAGTGGGTGTCGGTAAGGGATGTATCGCTCCGACGGGCCATCAGATAGATGGTGGCCCGAGTCAGATTATCCATCATCAGTATCCGTCGCGCCCGGATAGTCGGAGAAGGGATAACCGCCCAGGGATGTCTCCATACCCTCCACCAAACCGACAAACTCGGTGTAGGGCATCCCGATACCCAATCGATCGGCCTCGTAGCGTGCAATCAAACGCGCCCCTAGGCAATACGGCGAGATATTGATTCGTTGTGTGAGATAGGGGCGGGCGATGAGGTCTGAATTGACCGCACGTAGTCCTCCCATACTCGCTTCCAAACGTTTTCCAGTACGATATTGGTAGGCTTGGATGAATCGGGTCAATTCTATTGGACGAATACTCAATACTACTACGTCTGGGACAAATTCCAGGTCAGTGAAATCTGGTGGATAGAGAAAGACCCCACTCATTACTGCCGGTTGAATCGCCATCATTTCTGCTACTGCTTTGCGGGCGGTATCTTGGTCTTTGAATCGTCCCTGATCGCGGGGGCCAAACAGGCAGAAATCGGGTCGTCCGGCACTTCGGCAGGCGTATACTACGCCGTCAGTGAAATCTTTAGGGGTGGGGGCAAGGAAATCGTTCTCTTGGCTGGATTGCTGGTGCATCAATTCGGTGTAGAGGCGGGGACCGCGCAAGGGTTGCGCCTGATATTGATCCACTAACCCCAAGCTGATGGCTGCGGCAATACAGCCGATATTGTCCAGAGTTAATAGTACCGGGTCGCCAAGCCCTGCTTGTTTAGATGCCTGGCAACTGGTCATGGTCAATTTGCGCGGGGCGTAGACCTGTATCTGAGGTGGGATTGGAGTTTCCCGACGAAAGAATCGTACTCCAACCGCAGGAATATCCACGCCTGGTACCTCTAGAGCTGCTATCAAGCGGTGGAATAAAGTCAGGAATTCACTCACGGCTGACCTCGGGATCAATTCAGGGAAAGGTTAGTGTATGGGGCTGAGTGTATTGCTTATCTTTGCGAGAAACCTTTTTGTCTTCTAACCCATGTTGGAGCCAGACCAAAGTGTCAGTCTTGGGCTAGGAGATGGCTACTCAGAGAGGAGAGTATTCGACCGTGGTCCTGAACAGGCTAGCCGCCACCCATGACGGTCCTCAACACGCTGAATTTGATATGAAATAAATCCACGAGCGGGGTGAGTATCGCTGCTTTGGGTAACTAGTGTCAAGGTGGGCGTTGCTGCGCTTCTGCCAGCTGTTCACTCCCCCCTTGCGGTGCGTTTCCGTTGGAAAGGCGGACGCTATCAGCTTTTGAGTTTGTTGGTTTTCATAGCCGCAATGCCCCACCTTCGGTTAGGCCTAAATGTTCGCGGGTGGCGTGAAAGTGGATGTCGGGCCAACGTTCCATGGTTAGGTTGAGATTTACCCGTGTTGGTGCAAGGTATGCGAGGTCGCCAGCCCCGTCGATGGCCAGGTGTTCGCGGGCCTTGGTCTGAAATTCTTCGAATTTTTTGGCGTGGTCGCTGTTTACCCAACGGGCACTGTAAACATTGACATTCTCGAAGAGGCAATCGACCCCGTATTCGTGGCGCAGGCGGTAGGCCACGACATCGAACTGGAGGATCCCCACGGCACCGAGGATCAGGTCGTTACTATCCAGGGGACGGAACACCTGGGTGGCGCCTTCCTCGGAGAGCTGCCCGAGCCCCTTTTGTAACGCCTTCATGCGCAGAGGGTCGCGCAGTCGGGCGCGGCGGAAGAGTTCAGGGGCAAAGTGGGGGATACCGGTGAAGCACAGTGTCTCACCCTGGGTGAAGGTATCGCCGATCTGGATGGTGCCGTGGTTGTGCAGTCCGATGATGTCGCCGGACCAGGCCTCCTCGGTGTGTTCACGCTCACCGGCCATGAAGGTCAGGGCATTAGCGATGGTTACGTCTCGGCTTAGGCGTACCTGGTAGAGTTTCATGCCGCGTTCGTAGTGTCCAGAGCAGACCCGCAGAAAGGCGATCCGATCGCGGTGCGCGGGGTCCATGTTCGCCTGGATCTTAAAGACGAAGCCGGTAAATGGGGGCTCGTCTGCGATCACGGTGCGGGTAGTGGTCTGGTGCGGGCGGGGAGGGGGGGCGTGTTCGATGAAGGCATCCAGTAACTCGCGTACCCCGAAACTATTGAGGGCCGACCCGAAAAATACCGGTGTTAAGCGTCCGGCGCGGTAGGCATCGAGGTCCAAGGCATGGCTAGCCCCACGAACCAGCTCGATCTCCTCGTGGAGTTCGGCGACGGTGGTTGCGCCGAGTAGGTCGGTGAGACGGGGGTTATCCAGGCCGTGGATCGTTTCTCCTGAGCGGATCCGTCCGCCATGTTGGGAGGAGAACAGGTGTACGGCGTCCTGGTAGAGATGAAAAACCCCCTTGAACTCCCGGCCCATGCCAATCGGCCAGGTGATGGGGGCGCAGGCAATACCCAAAACTCGTTCGACCTCGTCGAGTAGGTCGATGGGGGGGCGACCCTCTCGATCCAGCTTGTTGATGAAGGTGATGATGGGGGTATCACGCAGGCGGCATACCTCCATAAGCTTCAGGGTGCGCTCCTCCACGCCCTTTGCGGCATCGATGACCATTAGCGCAGAATCCACCGCCGTTAGGGTGCGGTAGGTATCCTCCGAAAAGTCTTCGTGGCCTGGGGTATCTAACAGGTTGATAACGTGGTCCCGGTAGGGAAACTGCATCACCGAGGTCGTGACGGAGATACCGCGTTGTTTTTCAAGCTCCATCCAGTCCGAGGTCGCATGGCGGGTGGCCTTGCGCGCCTTGACGGTGCCGGCTAGTTGGATGGCGCCGCCAAATAGCAGCAGTTTTTCGGTGAGTGTGGTCTTGCCCGCATCTGGGTGGGAGATGATGGCGAAGGTGCGACGACGAGCTACGGCGGTACTGAGGTCAGACATAGGGAGTAGGGGATAAATCGATAGTTCAGAGAAAGGGATGGGGTCGATGCTGCGACCGAAAGGAGGAACCCCACGTCTGTTGGGAACCTCCGTGAGTGGACAGGGTAACAGATCTGAACGATGATTTTTATTGGGGCGGGCGTCCAAAAGATTTTCTGGACGGGCGATCGGTAATGTTAACCGTAGTTTCAAAACGTCACTTGACTAAAAATTAGTCTCAATGGTTCACTAAGTCATTCTTTCTGTAAGATAGCTCTTGTACATTGCGTCGATTCTGAGAAGATGATTATCTAGCCAATCTTTGATGAAAACGATCAGTGAGATAGATAATACCTTTTCTCCGCTGGCGAACTCGTTGAGGAGATTCTCTACTTGCCATTTAAAACTGTCATGTTCCTTCTTGTGTGCGGCATAACCAGGATATCTATGGTATAACATATAGTTTTCTTCAGTGGCAAAATGTACGGAGGTGTACTCTGCTATTTCGGTAAGCGTTTCGCTCAGAACCTCCCTATCTTTCCCGCAGAGGATCGCGTCATGTAGATAATTCACTATGTCGAAGAGTTCCTGGTGTTGTTGATCAATCATTGCGATGTCAGTCTTGTATCGATCATTCCACGAGATGAGTGTCATAGTAATTCTCAAGTATTTGGGTTCTGCTACTTCCTGACAGAACAAAAATTGGATGAAACTGTAGGCAGCAACCCAGGTTAGGTTACGTAGTTTATTGCCGACAACGTCGGCCGGTATGAGAAAATTCACATTAATTGTTTTTAGCGCCTTGATCCACCCAGCTATGGATGCCTAGCAGCCTGTTTGCTAGGCAGGGGATTGTTGCTATGAGGCATCCTGATGCGTGGGTCGAGTTTACCCTCAACCGCTCGGACCAAAGTGCTAGAGGTGCCATCGCCAGGTTTAATCACCGGGCCAAATTTGGTCCCCGCCATCATCTCTTCATAACTCATCATCAGTGTCCCCGAGAAACCTCGCCCTTGAGAGCGGGGAGGAAAGGGGACGGTTTTCGCCGTCCCGATACCACTTAGTGATTACGTTGATCTTCAACATATTGCTTAATCACATCTAATGGAGCGCCTCCTGCGCTTACTGCAAAATAACTTGGAGACCAAAGCACATCCTTATGGTAACGCTTAACAATATCCGGCCTTTCAATCCGTAGGAATCTACTCGAAGTTCCTTTTAATTTATTAGACCTTATCGGAAACCCCCTACCTAGCTCTGCCGGACAACGCAACCTCATG
>CAUYTY010000210.1 GCA_963575655.1 Gammaproteobacteria bacterium
ATACCGATCGCAAGTTTCAAGATACCGATCGCAAGTTTCAAGATACCGATCGCAAACTCAAGGAACTAGGCAAACAAATTGGTGGTTTGGGTGAAAAGTTTGGGAGTTTCACCGAGGGACTAGCTTTGCCTTCGATGGAGAAAATTCTCCAGCAACGCTTCGGTATGGAAGTGGTTAGCCCCAGCGTAAGAGTCAGCAAAGATGGGGAACACCTGGAAATTGATGTACTAGCCTATGCCAATGGCAACATCAATCAAGTGTATCTGGTGGAAGTCAAAAGCCACCCCCGAGAAGAATCTATCGTACAAATCAAAACTTTACTGGAACGATTCCGCACTTATTTTCCCGAGCATAAAAATAAAACTCTTTACGGTATACTCGCTGCGGTGGATATTTCAACCGCATTACGAGCGCGCGCTTTACGCGAGGGTTTGTACGTTGCTCGCATCCATGACCATGTTTTCGAAATGGATACCCCTGAAGATTTCCAGCCTAAAGCATATTAATTCATTGCGCCAAACATATACTATCCATCAAGCGATGGTGAAACCACTTGCTTAAAACTAAAAAGATGGGCAACCACAATATCAACCGTCACCCACGATCGCATCCATGACTAAGTCAGAAATTCGCGTCCCCTAATAGAATAATAATGAGCGTTCATCTCGAATACCTTTCCTGATACAGGATACCACGAGTTTCTCAACGCTTTAGGGATTGCGACTGTGGTTGTACCCATAGTCACGATATTGTACGATGCGCCCAAGAACATCGAACATGCCTACAACATATAATCATTCGGATAATTCACGCATGATCCTACCGGAAATTCACACCTCTCCCGAAAAAATACTTTACCAACTGTTCCTGATAGCTTACCTAACATTGAACGGCGCAAGTTACTCAAATACCTTGGTGCTACGGCTGCGATTGTCCCTGTAGTAACTGTATTACACGATGTGACCAAAAACGTCACCCATGCCTATCTTCCCGGCTAACTAACCCAAGCTGCTACCTATCCGTTATTTCGACAGAGATTGCTGGAATCCAGAACGCAAGAACGTAAGTCACCAACCAAACCATCCATGGCGCCTGGATTTCGGGAATTCCTGTCGGAATGACAGTTGGATTAAGTCGTAGGTAGAAACTTTTGTTAACTGTTCAAGAGTTCATCCATGACCAAACAAGAAAATCACACCACTTCCGATCAAAAAGCCGTACTGACTGTGCAGAATACCTTACCCGATATCGATCGTCGCAAGCTACTCAAACGCCTGAGTGCTGCGGCTGTGGTTGTTCCCGTAGTAACCGTATTACACGACGCAACCAAAAATAACGCCCATGCCTGCCCCTAACCACTCAGGAGTTTATCCATGACTAAACCAGAAATGCCTCTCCCCTCCGATCGAAACAATACGCTGTCCGTCCCGAACACCCTTCCTGACATCGAGCGCCGCAATCTGCTCAAACGTTTGGGAACCGCAGCCATAGCTGTACCCGTAGTGACGGTATTACACGATGCAACTAAAAATGTCGCACATGCCTATTAGTAATGGTAAGAAATTCCCGTAACGCTACTACCCTCTTCTCATGTTGAATCATCCCCCCATCGCCGTCGGCATCCTCGGTGCCGACGACAGACCCGACATCGTCGAGACTATTCGTTCCGTGCGTTGCGTAGGTCTGCCAATTCACGTGGCAGTGACAGCTCGGCGATCACTGTTGGAGGGGTTCGATGGCGTCATCCAGCATGTCATTCACTGGAACGAGGATTTTTCCAGCGCTCGCAACCAATTATTGGAGCAGATAGACAGTGATTTCGTTCTGTGGCTGGACAGCGACGAACGGTTATTGTCGTTTCCCGAGATCGATGTGTCTCGATTGGAAGAAGACTTTTACACTGTCCATTTGCAAGCCGATCGGTGGACCACTCCTGGACGAAGTGCTCGATTTCATCGCAATCACCCGCTCATTCGCTGGCACGGTTCAGTTCATGAACAACCGCTAAAAAACGGACAATTACCACCGTATTCCTCGCGAATGCTACCGGGAGCAGCCATCATCCACTGGGGGTACGAGGATCCGGAAATCCTGGCCGGCAAGAATGAACGCAATGTAGCCATTGCGCAATGCGGACTGAATCGGGGGGAGTTACTTTTCGGAGAGTTACTTTCCCTGGCGAAGAGTGAAACCAGTTTAGGACTATTCAATTTCATGCGCTGGTTGCAGTGCTTTCGTCACCCGGAGATACAACCTAATGCTATCGATTACGACCGCCGTAGCGAAGCAGCCTACATGCTATGCACCTGTGGCTACAACAGATTCGCCCAGGATCTGGCGCGCGCCAATCCGCTGATTGTCCGTTTGCAGCTTGGTCTACTTGCGGATGGGTGGCGCAAACATCGCGCACTAGATGCCACGCGGTTTGAGTTTCTACTAACCGTGCTGCAAAATGGTCTCTTCGACCAACGCTACAGTTTTTCAGTAGAGCTGGTCGGCTGTAGTCATGACCAATTAACCCGCTATATCCACGCCCTAACCGCAGAATGGGGGGAACGGAGAGAAATCATGAACACAACTACTACCACCGACTCCTTCGATCCCACCGCTACCTATCGCCGCAACGACGATGTGCAAGAAGAAACGATTGAAGAGGATCTCATCCTAATGCACTACCCCACTCTCAAGGCAGTGGTGCTTAACCCCATCGCGGCCGTGCTTTGGGATGCCTTACGATGGCCTCAATCGGCAACCGATCTGGCCAGTTTGCTACACGAGGCGTTTCCACAAGAAGATGCGACCGCCCAACACACCCATGCCGAGGAGGTTCTTGCACAGTTGGCGGCGAGTGGCCTGATTCAACCTTCCTGATCCCGTCTATTTCTCTGCGGAAACATGATATCAACCGCACGTTCCAGGTCGTGCTCTCCTACATGCAGACGATAGACCTCGCCGCGTTCCAACAGGAATCGCAGGATCCGAACCATATCGAGGGGAGTACGTCGAGCGGTGATCATGGTCTGAGCAAGAATGCCTTGAAGCGCCGTCTGTCTATCCACTTTTTCGACATGACTGGTGGGACCTATGGCCCGATCCAGCATATAGAGTCGGGCAATGGAATAATCCTGTGTGTAGTCAGCCATCTGCGGTAATCCTCGACCGATAATCAGACGGTACTCATCGTTAATCTGGCCTACCAGGCAGTGGTCCACCGAGAGTCGTCCAACCAGGTGCGCCGGAACCGCCCGCCCAGCCACACGCGGCTTGAGCGCCTTGGGAAAAACGAACGCCCGATGGCAGTCAGAGTCAACCGCCAGCCAGTCGTCAACAATGACCTCCCGGCCAGCCAACCACGCGGCAAGCGCTAGGCTGCTCTTGCCCACCCGCGACGGCCCGGTGAACAGGATCGCTTGCCCATCCACCACACAGGCTCCCGCATGCAGGACTAGATGCCCAGTCTTCTGCAGAAACCGCCCACCCATAAGGGCGATAACGTTGAGCAGCAGGTCATTCCAGAATTCGAAACGATAAGTAACCACTGCGGATTCGAGGACCCAACCATCATTCCCGATGCGTCGTACCTCTAGATCTGGCGGCCCATCCGTCACGGAGAGTGTTAGCGGTGGCAACGCCAACAAATGGCCCACCACGCGGGCAACGCCCGCTTCTTCCGTGCGCAAAATAATAAAACTGTCCCGCCAACAGAAACGAAAATGAAATGGATGAACCATAATCAACTCAAGTTGCTACCTAACAAACTGTAACCATTCCCCCCCCGCTGGAGGGAATGAATGGGCGGATTCAACTTTGAAGTGCAACGGGTGAGTTAGTCGATTGTAACTCATTATTGAAAACCTCAAAAGGAGTTCTGAATCCGAGGCATTTCCGTGGCCGGTGATTTAGGAAATACTTGGCCCTCTGGATAGGTTTTTCAGGGATGAATTTAAGATTCATCTTCTTTGGAAAGAACTGGCGGATTAGTTCATTCATATCCTCATTGGCGCCACGCTCCCAAGAGGAATATGGGTGTGCGAAAAAAACTCTGCGTACATAACGCCAGGCGGCGTGGTCGGGCTTTGTTGGGATCGCTCCTGGATGTCTTGTTACAACCGGCGGTATGTCCTCAAAACTCAATATGAGCCTTAGTAATTTTCTGATCGCCCTCCCTAACCCCCCAGTCGGGAGGTGGAGTGAACAGTTGCCACGAATTCTCTCCCCCCGTACAGACATCCGGTCACAGTGTCGATAACACACACCACGTTGGCGTGGCAGAAACCCACCCACCAGGTTATTGAAGGGGAAACACCTTGTCGGGATTGAGAATACCGCGCGGATCGAAAACCGTTTTAATCTGCCGCATCAACGCAAGGGTCACGGGATCGATCTCACGATCCACAAGATCGCGTTTCTGAAGTCCAACGCCATGCTCACCGGAGAGCGTCCCACCCAAATTTAATACCAAGTCGAAGACTTGATCCAGACAGCGATCTACTCCGGCCATTTGGCGGGAATTGTCGGGGTCGACCAATAGATTGACATGGATGTTTCCATTACCCGCGTGACCAAAATTAACGATGGGAATACCCTGCTCAGTACCGATGAGACGTAGACCAGCGACTAATTCCGCCATCCGCGATATAGGCACCACCACATCCTCGTTAATCTTTTTGGGGGCCACAGTGCGCAAGGCCGGCGAAAGGGCCTTACGTGTCGCCCACAATGCCGCAGTTTCCTCCTTTGTTACGGCCGAATGTAATTCCAGTAGCCCCGTTCCTCGTGCGGCGGCTGCGACTTGCGTTACCGCCTCCTCCAACCCGACAATCGGACCGTCTACCTCAATCATCAGCAACCCACCTGCCTTCTCGGGTAGGACCGCTTCAGAGTAGGTCCGAATCATCTCGATGGCCGCTCCATCCATCATCTCTAAGGCGCAGGGGGTAACTGCCTGAGTCATGATGCGAGTTACTGCCGCCGCTGCCGCCTCCATGTCCGCGTAGACCGCCTGTAGGATCCGCCGCGCTTCGGGTAGCGGAGTGAGTTTGAGTGTCGCCTCGGTAATCACTGCGAGCGTTCCCTCGGAACCGATGATGAGTCGGGTGAGGTCGTAGCCCACCACTCCCTTGGTGGTGTAAACCCCGGTACGGATGATCTCCCCAGCCCCAGTTACGGCCCGCAGCCCAAGGGTATTTTCGCGGGCTGTACCGTATTTGACCGCCCGTGGGCCAGCAGAATTACAGGCAAGATTGCCACCTACCGTACAAAACTCCGCGCTGGTGGGGTCGGGCGCCCAGAAAAAACCGTGGGCAGTCGCTGCTTCCTGGACCTCCTGATTGGTAACCCCAGGCTCTACCACCATCACACGGTTGGCCGGATCCACGGCGATAATGCGTGCCATTCGTTCCATGGCCAGCACCAACCCACCACGTACTGGGACCGCCGCCCCCGTAGTCCCGGTACCTCGCCCACGCGCAACGACGGGCATCTCGAATTCATTACACAATTGCACACAGGCCTGCACCTGATGAGCATCACGGGGAAAGGCTACAGCTTTGGGTAAGGTATGGCGGCGGCTATTGTCGTAACCATAAGGCCAACGATCAGCCGGTTCTGTAAGAATGGCATTTGCAGGCAGGATTTGATGCAACCGCGCCAAAAAACGGGATACTGAATGACTCACCGGCATTTCTCCGGTTGCTTTGAATATTGGATAGTGGTGAGGGCTATTTCTATGTTCTGGTTTCTGAACACGCCCAAATAATCATCAATTCTCCAAGACGAAATAGAGTGCATAATGATTAGAGCCTTGCAGCGGTAATACCTCCGCGACGCTAACCTCTAGCTGTCCATTCGTGAAACCATGATCCAGATTTAATTCTGGAAAATGCTTACGTTCGGGGGATGATTGTGCAGGAAAGGTAGTTGGATTTCCGGCAATAACATCTTTTAGCGTTTTAGTTAATCGACGATAACCAATGGTGCTCAATCCCGAGCCTTGTGGGGTATTAAAGTCGCCAAAGATCAGAAAAGGCGATCGCCCCAGATCATCCCCAAAGCGTTTACGAAGATTATCTTCCAGGTATCCCATCTGGAACCAAAGTGGATTATCACTTCCTCCCATAACCTCCGCCATGGTAGAAAGTACCCCCTTTCTTTTGAGGAGTATGCGCCAGGGATCCAAAAGATGTACTGGCAAGATGTAAAACGGAGTATCTCTTCTTACAATCTTCAGGCAAAGCAGTGGGCGCGTAAAAGAATCTTTGATTAGACGCCAACTTTTGCGGTAGGTATTTTTTTCGGTAATCGATTCAAGCGATGGTGGTGTCCAATCGAGATGACCGAGTAATTCCATTGCTAACTTTGTCCTGCTGTAAATTGCTATGCCGACAGCGGTGTTAGCCGAGTTATAAGGCTCAAAATGATGATAGGGATATACCTCTGCAAGACGGTTTTGCGTCTCAGCAGCGAGTGCTTTGGAGGAATATTCCGCAAAGGCAAGCAGATCCGGCCGAATCGAGGAATGAATCAGGCTGATAAGATTCTCGTCCAAAGACGGCTTCGGAAGTTTTCGGTTTACCAACCCATTCCGTACGTTCCACCAGAAAATTCGATATCCTGATGCTTCGACAATGATTTGCAAAGTTTCCGGTCGAACGTCTTCATCCCAAATGAATTTTTCAATAATTGGTGTTGCTTGTTCAGGGGTTGAATATACGCTCGTGTTAACCAATACGCCTGAGATGAATAAGATCAAGGTGAAGAGGGATCTACACTTCCTTATCATAAACTGTTGTCTAGCGGCGATCGGGTTGATCTGGGTAGTTATCGATGGTTTCCTCTCCCCGACGCCCATCGTGCACAAGGCTGTCTCGTCGCTGTAGGTAGGCATCGCGGACGAAGAGGTAGCGATCTAGGGCCGCCTCATCTAGGACACGTCCCGCGCCGAGCAGATTGGCGCGGGTGTCGATGACTCGGAGGGCGACCGTGCCATAGTGGGTCCTATCCGGCTCAATGCGATAGACCGGGTCCACGGCAGAGTCAGCCACCAGACCCACCGTATCGCGTACCGTACGTGGCCCAAAGAACGGCAACACCAGGTAGGGTCCCGAATCAATACCCCAGTAACCTAGCGTCTGACCAAAATCTTCATTGTGTTTGGGAATGTCCCAGGCACTGGCAACATCAAACAGTCCGAGTAGGCCAAAGGTTGTGTTGTAGACGAGGCGAACACCGTCCTGTAAACCTTGCTCAACCTTGAATTGGAGAAAATCATTGGTGGTAACCAACACACCACCTAAATTACTGAAAAAGTTCGCAACGGATTCGGTGACCGGACTCGGTAGAGTACTACTGTAAAACTCGGCGATAGGCTTGAGAGCGCGATCCAAAACGGTATTATTAAAGGAATCCACCGCTCGATTTAGGAGCTCCCAGGGGTCACGAGGGTCGTGATCAGGCCCGGAGGCACAACCAACCAGGACGGTCATGGTTAGCGTCAGGAGAGAAACGGTGAGTGGTCTCATGGGATGTCAGGCTGGAGAGTAACAAGGGAAGCGGCTCAGGCACGAATGCTGGCAGCCCAAATACGGGCGCGATGATGGCATTCTGCCCGCTCAAAGCTCAAGAGTTTTGCCTGTTCAAAAACATGAGAACAGCACCTAAGTGTTGACCGCTATCATTTTCATCTGTTTTACGATAGAAGGAATTCCGTTACAATGGAAAAACCTTCCCATCCCTACTGGTTGATCGCAGTGGCAGTTCCTGCCTCCTCTCAAGAAAACTCTCTCAGTGCCCCCCTCGTGGTGGTTCGCGGCCTGCGTTTTGTGCGTGGGGAACGGGTCATCTTTGATGATGTGGACCTCACCATCCCACGAGGGCGAGTGACGGCCATCATGGGACCCAGCGGCACCGGCAAGACCACCTTATTGCGCATCATCGGGGGACAGCTAGTGCCCGATGCCGGGCGGGTCGAGGTGGATGGCCTGGATGTCCATCAACTGAAGCGGCGCGATCTGTTTGAACTGCGCAAGCGCATGGGTATGCTGTTCCAAGCGGGGGCGCTGCTGACCGATTTGAGTGTCTTTGAAAACGTTGCCTTCCCTCTACGCGAGCATACCCAACTCCCGGAGTCGATGATCCGCGACCTAGTGTTGCTCAAGCTTGAGGCGGTGGGGCTACGCGGGGCAAAAGACTTGATGCCAGGCCAACTCTCCGGGGGAATGGCGCGAAGGGTGGCACTCGCACGAGCCATTGCCCTAGACCCAATGTTGGTTATGTACGACGAGCCCTTTAGCGGCCAGGACCCTATTTCTCTGGGGGTATTGGCGCGGCTCGTTCGTAGTCTCAATGACAGTCTAGGGCTGACCAGTCTGGTGGTCTCCCACGACGTTCAGGAGACCTGTGCCATTGCCGACTACGTGTACCTCATTGCAGAGGGCCGAGTAGTAGGGGAAGGGACCCCCGAACAGATGCGCACCAGCCCCTCCGCATGGGTGCAGCAATTCATGCACGCCCGCGTCGAGGGGCCGGTACCTTTCCATTATCCGGCGTTGGACTTGGCGGCAGACCTGATGGGAGATGCAAAGTGATCAGCGACTGGCTTGCGGCTTGGGGTCGCCGCGGACTAGAGGTTTTGATGCGTATGGGGCGGGCTCACATCCTGTTGTACTACGTCGTTCTTGCCCTACCCGCATCGGTGCGTCTTTTTCGGGAGGTGGTGCGCCAGGTCCATTCGGTCGGGGTGAGGTCGTTGGTGATCATCATCGTTTCGGGGCTGTTCGTGGGAATGGTCCTGAGCCTGCAAGGTTATAACACCCTGGTAGACTTCGGTGCTGCACAATCTCTGGGGGTATTAGTTGCCCTGTCGCTGGTGCGAGAGCTAGGACCGGTAGTGAGTGCCCTACTCTATGGCGGTCGGGCAGGTTCGGCGCTGGCGGCGGAGATCGGCTTGATGAAGGCGACCGAGCAACTTTCCGGTATGGAGATGATGGCGGTGGACCCCATTGAACGCGTCATAGCGCCGCGTTTCGTGGCTGGGGTCGTAACGATGCCGTTGCTGGCCGCCATCTTTAGCGCCGTGGGGGTATTAGGGGGCTATTTCGTGGCGGTGGGATTGCTTGGCTTGGACGATGGGGCCTTTTGGTCTCAGATGCAGGCCAAGGTGAACCTCTACGAAGATATCGGCAACGGCATCCTCAAGAGTGTTGTCTTTGGATTCGCATCGACCTGGATTGCCCTGTTTCAAGGGTACGATGCGGTGCCTACCGCTGAGGGGGTAAGTCTTGCGACTACCCGTACCGTGGTTCATACCGCTCTGGCGGTGTTGGCTCTGGATTTTGTCCTTACCGCCCTGATGTTCAACAAGGTTTAAGAAAAATGAGGCAACAGAGAAGTCTGGAGATCGCGGTTGGGGGGTTCATGGCCCTGGGCCTGGCCGCCCTATTTATGCTGGCCATGCGAGTCAGCAATCTGAGTGCCCTGGGAACGGAGGAAGGTTACGACCTTACAGCCCGTTTCCAAAATATCGGAGGACTCAAAGAGCGTTCACCGGTGAGTGTGGCCGGAGTACGGGTGGGCCGGGTGACGAAGATCGACTTCGACGGTAAAACCTACGAGGCAGTGGTGCGAATGCACATTGCCGCGCGTTACAACACCCTGCCCAAGGATACCTCGGCGAGCATCCTAACCTCGGGGTTGCTGGGTGAGCAGTACGTGGGGCTCGATCCAGGCGGGGATATGGTTCCGCTCAAGAACGGCGATGAGATCCGACTCTCCCAATCAGCGCTGGTGTTGGAGCGATTCATCGGCCAACTTCTCTACAACAAGGCCCAGGAGACTGATAAAAAATGAGCCAAACCCCGTGGATGATCTTCCCCCTGGTGGGACTTTTGTGGATAGCACCAGCAGTGGCGCAGGATTCTCCCACCACCGCACCGAATACTCAGCAACGAGAGATTCAAGATCCACAGCAGCTGATCCAGGGGGTTATGGATAAAGTACTCGCGCGGCTTCAGGGTCATCAGGAAGAGATGCGCCGTGATTCACATCGAATCTACGCTTTGGTAGAGGAATTGATACTACCCCATTTCGACTTTGAGCGGATGTCGCGCTGGGTATTGGGACGGTATTGGAATGATGCTACGCCGGTGCAACAGGCTCATTTCGTGGAACAATTCCGCAATCTGCTGGTACGTACCTATGGTGTCGCCTTGCTGGACTATACCGACGAGAAGATTCAGTTTCTACCTTCTCGAGGTGATCCCGCGCGTGGCGAATCTACAGTGCGTATCAACATTCGGCACCGTGGTAATGTTATCTCCATTGATTCCAACCTCTACCTGAAAGATACGGCGTGGAAAGTTTACGACGTGATCATCAATGGGGTGAGCTTGGTCGCTAACTATCGAAATTCCTTTGCGACCGAGATCCGCAACAATGGTATGGATGGTCTCATCAATCGGCTGACCGATCGTAACCAAGGCAAAGAAGAAAAGAGCGGCTAACCCATTGGGTCTTAACGGATTGTTCGCGGATTAAATGATGGTAGATCAATTCATCTTGGACAACAGGCAGTGGCATGAAAACGGTACATATCGAGCCTCAGGGCAGCGGCTGCTATTTATTCTCGGGTGAATTAAGTTTTGCCACAGTGCCCGTTGCCTGGGCACGTACAGAAGAATTGTTTGCTGGCCCAGCGTCGCTGGTACTCGATCTCGCGGGAATTACCCGAAGCGACAGTGCCGCACTGATTTTACTCCTTGGCTGGATCCGCTTGGCGCGTCGTCGTGGAAAAGAAATTGGTTACCGTAATCTGCCCGCCCAGCTTTTGGCGGTGGCCAAGGTGAGTGGAGTAGAGAATTTGCTGCCTCGTGGATGAATGGGGTGGCCAACTGGCCGGGCCAGAAAGGTAAGACACCGCCAAACAACGATGACCAAGGCTGTAATTCCAACCACGATCAGCCGTTGTATAAGTGGCAATGGACAAGATGGGTGTCAGACAAGGCCGCCGTACACGGATAGTGTTTGCTACAAAGGGGGAGAACGGCCGGACAACGGGGATGGAAGTGACAACCCGAGGGAGGTGTCGCCGGTGAGGGTGGGTCGCCAGAGAGGCGTACCACCTCACGCCGTGTTCTGGCCTCTATCACCGGCACAGCCGCAAGCAACGCGCGGGTATAGGGGTGTTTGGGGGTCTTCAGCACCTCGTCCACACTCCCCTGTTCGACGATGCGCCCCAGATACATCACCGCAATGGTGTGGGCCAAATACTCCACCAAGCTCAGATTGTGTGTAACGAATAGGTAGGCAATCCCCAACCTATTCTGTAACTCCTTGAGTAGATTTATAATCTGAGCCTGGACCGAGACATCCAAGGCACTCGTAGGCTCATCGCAGACGATCAAGCGTGGCTCTACGGCCAACGTTCTCGCAAGGGCGATACGCTGGCGTTGACCACCGGAGAATTCATGGGGATAGCGCAGGATCATGTCTGAGGCCAGGCCAACCTGTTGAAGCAACTCCACCACTCGTGCCTTGCGCGCCGCATTATTCCCCCCCACCCCAAGAGCCGCCATCCCTTCGGCGATAATCTCACCGACCCTCATACGGGGATTCATCGCGGCATAGGGGTCCTGAAATACGAATTGAAGCTCCCGCCGCCGCCGCCGTAGGGCCTCACCGGAGAGCCAAGTAAGGTCGGCCCCATCGAATAAAACCCGCCCAGCGGTAGGTCGCAGGAGCTGGAGAACCCCCTTTCCAACCGTCGTCTTTCCGCAACCAGATTCCCCGACCAGGGCCACGGTACGTCCCTCGAATACGGTGAGCGAGACCCCATCCACAGCACGCACATAGCCCTTAACCCGCTGTAACAACCCCGTGCGGATCGGGAAATGCACCATGAGCCGACGGACCTCCAACAACGGCGTCACCTCTCGTGCCGCCCACAGCGAAGGATGCCGGGAGGTCTCTTCGGTCGTGGTTGGAATCGTCCCGCCTCCGTCGGTGGCGTCGGGATGGGCCAACGTTGGGTCGTAGAGGTGGCAACGTATCTGCGCCCCCCCCTTTAGATTCAACCACTGCGGGACATGGTCATGACAGTGAGACCAGGCCAAGTCACAGCGTAGAGCAAAACGACATCCCGGGGGGATCTGGTGTAGAGACGGTACCGTGCCAGAGATAACCGCGAGTGGCCGATCACGATGGACACGGTTAGGCAGCGCGGCAAACAATTTGCGCGTGTAAGGATGGCGTGGAGTAGCAAAAAACTGGGAGCGTGAGGCTTGCTCGACGAGGTGGCCGGCGTACATCACTGCCACTCGATCAGCCATCTCGTGGACCACACCCAAGTCGTGGGTGATGAGTAACAGCGCCATCCCCGTCTCGCGGGTGAGACTCCTCATCAACTCCAGAATCTGGGCCTGGAGGGTAACATCCAATGCAGTGGTGGGTTCATCGGCGATGATGAGGTCAGGCCGGCAGGCAAGCGCCATGGCGATCATCACTCGTTGCTTCATCCCCCCTGAAAATTGATGCGGATATTCGTTCAAACGCCGCTCGGGGTCAGGAATGCCCACCTGTATAAACAGATCCAACAACCGCGCACGTAGCGCCGCCCCCCGCAGACCGAGGTGGCGACGTAACGGTTCGGCCACTTGGTTGCCAACCGTCATCACCGGGTTGAGCGACGACTGCGGTTCCTGGAAGACCATCGCCAGATGTCGTCCACGCACTCGCCGCATCTCCGCCTCGGGGAGACGCAACAAATCTTCGCCATTCATCCGCACACTGCCCCCACGTAGCCTTCCGGCTTCCGGGAGCAGACGCATCAGCGATAGGGCAGTTAACGACTTGCCGCAGCCCGACTCGCCCAACAAGGCAAATATCTCACCGCGACAAAGGTTAAAACTCACCCTATCCACCGCAGTTAATTCACCATGACGAGTTGCCAGGGTGGTGCGTAGGTCCTCAACCTCCAGCAGCACATCAGCGCTCACTGCGTGCCCTCCAGCGGATCTTTCCAGAAGTTCCCGCAGAAATCTCCTGGAATCATCCCTTGGATGATCGAGATAAATCCTTGATGAAGATATTTATTAGACGTTTCGTTAGTTGACAGTAACCGCATAATCGATAGGACCGGAGGCAAGGGTATATAAATTTGGGGCGCAGTATCCGGTATATACCCACCGGAAACCACCATCATCCTTCTCTTTGATATCATGAGCGAACTCCCGCAAGGCAACACCGAGCGGCAACGGACACTTGCCTCTACCTCGCCGATTGCTACCTATAGTCTGTCGCCTTATGGTCATCATTTACTGACAATCTTGGCCTAATTAGCTAGGGCTTGAGCATGGTCAGAAAATCGAGTGATTCTCTTCGGGTGATCCTTGCTGAGAATATTAAAACGTTCCGAAAGGAAAAAAAGCTCTCTCAAGAAGAATTAGCCGAACGATGCGGTTTGCACCGCACATACATTGGATCAGTTGAGCGCCATGAACGAAACGTTACTCTCAGTACACTTGAAGTCTTATCAGAAACGTTAGGCGTAACTGTTCCTGAACTACTCACCAAATGCAAAAACCCATCAAATAACTTATCGGTGGGAGAAATTTAGTGAGCATTACCGAGAAAGAAATTAACGAAATCATTGAGATGCTACGCCGCCTTACCTTAACGCAACAAAAGTCAATTAAAGAAACAATTCTAGCATTTGGAAAACCACGAAACTACTGGCGTGCTTCAGATTCGGGTATTATTACACAAACTGTCTTGGATAATTTTGGCAACTGCCTATTGAGTCATCATGTAGGGAGTCGTCAGGCACTAAGTAAGGATCGTTTCGAATTTGCCCTTGAGGCTACACTTAATGATTCAGGTATTCCTGCTCAACTTGTAAAAAGCAGAACCAATCGTGGCCATGATCTTACCATTGCTGGCACACCAGTCAGCCTGAAGACTGAAGCAGCCGCTAATATAAAAGAGAACTTTATTCATATCAGCAAATGGATGGAATTAGGTAAAGGAGAATGGAAACTTCCATTGCTACGAGATCTATTTCTTGAACATATGCAAAGCTACGAACGAATCTTCACGTTACGGTGTCTTGATACAGATCCTGCCCAGACTCGCTACGAATTCGTGGAGATTCCAAAATCATTATTACTCGAAGCATCAAGCTGTCAGTTGGAAATTCGAGAAGACAGTAAACAAAACCCTAAACCTGGCTACGGATACATAAGAGACTGTGCTGGACAGTTAAAATACGCCCTTTATTTCGACGGTGGGACCGAACGAAAACTTCAGATCAAGGGTCTACGCAAGGACCTCTGCAAAGTTCATGCGATTTGGACTTTCGGTTCAGCGGCCGCTTAGCAAACGCTGATGGGCCAATTCTGCGTATTGCGCATTTAGTTCAATCCCGATGCAATATCTACCCATTTCGTTACAAACTACGCCGGTGGTTCCTGATCCAAAAAATGGGTCTAAGACACGACCATCCTTACGAGAACCAGCAGCGATACAAATGCGCACGAGCGCTCGCGGATACACCGCAAAGTGGCTACCCGGATACGGCTCAGTAGTAATGTTCCAAACAGTACGACGATTCTTCATTTTCTGTTTCGGATCGGAAGCTGGCTCCATGATTGCTTGCCAGTCATAGTAGTACTTCTCCGATTTCGAAAAAAGGAAAAGGTATTCATGGGAGCGTGTGGGACGATCTTTTACACTCTCCGGCTGACAGTTAGGTTTATTCCATATGATATCTGTACGGAGATACCAACCATCGGCCTGAAGTGCAAAAGCCAACCTCCACGGGACGCCAATTAAATCTTTTGGTTTTAATCCATCGGGAGTAGGAGCCCTATACTCCATAGCACGACCTTTATTTTTCGCGTCAGCATCTCGCCAGGTGCGACCGCCAGATGTATAACTATCTCCAATGTTCAACCATAGAGTACCATCATCGGAAAGAGTCCGCCGCGCTTCATGGAATAGACACACAAGATCGGAAATATATTCATCGACAGTGATTTCCGCTCCGATCTGACCGACAACGCCATAGTCGCGTAATCCCCAATATGGAGGAGAAGTTACAATGCAATTAAAATATCCATCAGGTATTTTCGAAAGAAGCTGGCGAGCATCACCAACTTGTATATCACATAAATTTTGCGCATTTTTAGTTAATTGTGCGTCAATCAAAGGACTCTCTCTGTCAAACAGGTCAAGTGTTTGTGGTGCTTCGTACATACTTAATGCCTTGTAAGTTGATGTCTTAGAGCGACAGGTTTTCAGTTCTTAAGCCGCTACTCATAGTATTCATCCTAAGAATTTTTGTCAATGTTAATAGCATGATTTGCTTGTAGAAGCCTAAATTGATTCGCTGCGGTTACTAACCTGCGCGTTGGTTAGGGGACAAGCAAGTAAAAATAATCTATTATTAGTCCAACCAAAAAATAAGACATGAAATTGCTAAAATTATGAAAAATTCTGATGGACGTTCTCTCGATCACTCTACCCTTGAGTATATAAGGCTTCAAGCAGTAAAAGCTGTACGTAAAGGAATGTCTCCTAGGGAGGTGGGCGAGATTTTCGGTATGCACCGATCGAAGGTGTACGAATGGGTGAAGAAGGCAAAAGAGATGGGTCTAGCTACGTTAAATGCGAAACCTGTCCCTGGAAGAAAATCCTTCATCAATGAACAGCAAGAAGGAATACTCGTATTCTGGCTGTGCGCATTTACCCCATTGGATTTTGAATTCTCGACAGTCTTATGGACAACTGAAATGATAAAGACATTAATAGAGAGGAAATTTTCTATTTACATGAGTCGTTCCGCGGTGGGCCGTTTTTTGCGCCGCATTAATTTAACTCCACAACGGCCAGTATATCGTGCGATAGAGAGGGACCAATTTTCAGTAGATAATTGGATTAACAAAGAGTTTCCTAGAATCAAAGAGTTGGCAAGTAATGAGGGTGCTATAATCTATTTTCTTGATGAGGCTGGGGCGCGCACCGATTATCACGCGGGTACAACTTGGGGGCTAGAAGGTTTAACTCCCATAATTCCCTCCACTGGTGGACGTTATCGCATAAATATGATCGCTGCGATAACTTCTGAAGGAAAGATGCATTTCCAAATAGGTCCCTCATCGCTCAATGGTGGTGCGTTTGTTGAATATCTAAAAATTTTGGCTCAAGAGAATTCATGCCCCATCTATATTGTAACAGACGGGTATTCTGCCCATCATGCAAAAGTAGTTAAGGAATATCTGGAGACGACAAATGGAAAGGTTAAAATATTCTTTCTTCCCACCTATTCTCCACACCTTAATCCTGTCGAGCTAGTATGGAGCAATATTAAGACACAAGGAATTGCGCGTCACCTTATTCGTAATGTGGAGGAGTTAAAAAATAAAGCTACTCAACTTTTAGAGGATTTAAAAAAATCGCCAGAGAAAGTCAGAGAACTTTTTAAAGAAGAATCCGTCCAATATGCTATTTAGCTGGAGTCCCCTAACCAACGCGCAGGTTAGTAGTTGAGTCTTAATTTATGCGGGGAGTTTAGCATTACTCTGTAGCTATGTAATTCAATACCAGAGTAATAATGTTATTACTAAAGACTCCAGAAATCGGTTGACTTATTTCCAGAGGAAAAACCACCTAGAGATCTGTCCATCGCATAAAATAACCATCAAAGAATTACCAACTGATGGACAGAGAATCCGCGGCAACCGCAACCAGCATTTTTATTGTTAAAGAAATGAAACCACGTGGAGACCACAATGGCAGAAAAGACCGTAACCGTTACTGACAACCAAACTGGTAAAAGCATAGAATTACCGATAATCTTATCAAGCCATGGCGCCTCGGGGATCGATGTGCGCCAACTGCAGAAGGGCCTAGGTCTATTAAGTTTTGACCCGGGTTTTATGTCAACCGCGAGTTGTCGAAGCGCCATCACCTATATTGACGGCGATGCTGGACTACTCTGGTATCGGGGTTACCCCATCGAGCAATTGGCCGAACATTCGAGCTTTATTGAGGTTTGCTATCTGTTACTCTCTGGGGAATTGCCCACCGCCCCCCACCTAGAAAAATTTAGCTCCCTCATTACCCAGCACACCATGGTCCATGAGGGTATTCTGCAATTCTATCGTGGATTCAGACACGACGCTCACCCCATGGCCGTCCTCCTCGGAGTAGTAGGGGCACTGTCGGCCTTTCACCCAGACGGAATGAACGTAACCGACCCCGCCAGCCGCATGATTTCGGCCTATCGCCTCATCGGCAAAATGCCGACCTTAGCGGCAGCGGCCTTTAAGTATTTTCATGGTCAGCCCTTTGTCTACCCAGACAATTCTCTGGGCTATATCGAAAATTTCCTACGCATGATGTTTTCGGTGCCAGCAGAGCCCTACAAAATTAATCCAGTGATGGTTCGCGCCATGGAGATTATTTTCATCCTCCATGCCGACCACGAACAAAATGCGAGCACCTCGACCGTACGTTTAGCAGGTAGCTCGCGGGCCAATCCCTTTGCTGCAATCACTGCTGGTATCAGTTCATTGTGGGGACCCGCCCACGGCGGTGCCAACGAAGCGGTATTGCACATGCTGGAACAGATTGGCGATGTCAAAAATATCCCTCATTACATCTCTCGCGCAAAAGATCGCAACGACTCTTTCCGTCTCATGGGTTTCGGTCATCGCGTTTATAAGAGCTACGACCCCCGTGCGCGCATCATCCGCAAATGTTGTTACGACCTCCTCGATGAATTGGGAATCCGCAACAACCCCTTGTTCAAGACCGCCCTGGAATTAGAACGAATTGCCTTGGAGGATGAGTATTTTGTAAGCCACCAACTCTATCCAAACGTCGATTTCTACTCCGGGGTTATTTTGAAGGCCCTGAACATTGATATCAGTATGTTTACCGTGATCTTCGCCCTGGCACGCACCGCCGGCTGGATCGCGCAATGGATGGAGATGATGGCCGAATCCGACCAGAAAATTGGACGCCCGCGCCAGATCTATATCGGTAAAACCCAACGCGATTATGTACCAATCCATCAACGAGGGTAGATACGTAATTTTCGTGGAATCACTCTCGTCCCCTGGTGATTGGTAATCGTGCAATTCATCCGAATGTAATCGTTTCCCCCTCCTACCAATGAAGGGGGTTAACGATTACCAAGATCCTTATCCATTCCTGACCCGATTGAACAGGAACGAAGATTGGATAATCTCCTTGCCCCACCGCTACCCAACTATGCCGAGTTGCGACTAGAGCATAATCATTCGCCACAACTGTGTGGTAAATCCAAACATCCCCAATATGTAGTACGCTGTAGTGGGCCGTGGACAATCCATGGCATCGATATTATCGGGCGCCGCCTCCCAACATTTTCTCTTGCTCAGCAACAATCATTACTCGTAGATGCCTCAGAGATTACATCTATGGATACCGCTGGGGCTTGGCTATTGGTTAGAGTAGTGACAGTGCTAGAGCAAGAGGTCAGGAAAAAAGGAAAAAGTACGGACAGTGACGCGGAAAAAGAAACGCAGCTACTCATTATTGGTCTGCACCCAGACCATCAATCTCTTTTGGATCTGGTTCGACGCCAGCATATCCAAGAGGAGGTGGTAGCGGTAAAAATTAATCTATTGGAACGTCTCGGGCGTTATCTCATCAATCATCTGGAACAGGGATACGCATTACTCGTCTTCCTGGGCGAGGTGACCCTGGTAGTAGTACGTATCTTATCCAACCCAAAACGATTACGTTTCAAGGCCATCCTTCACGACCTACAGACGGCGGGCGCCGAGGCGTTGCCGATCGTTGGATTAATATCTTTCTTAATGGGAACCGTCATTGCCTACCAGGGCGGGGCACAATTGCGTTATTACGGGGCTAATCTTTTCGTGGTAGATCTGGTAGGGGTAACCCTGCTGCGCGAATTAGCCCCACTTCTCACTGCCATCATTGTTGCAGGCCGCACGGGATCCGCCTATACGGCCCAAATTGGCACGATGCGCGTAACCGACGAGATCGATGCGCTACGGACCATTGGAATCGATCCCTTGGAACTATTGGTGATCCCTAAAATCCTTGCCCTGCTATTAGCCCTTCCTTTGCTCACGGCCTATGCCGACATCCTCGGGGTGTTAGGAGGGATGGTGATGGCGCATCTAGTTTTAGGCGTGGATCCCCATAGCTTCCTGACACGCTTTCCAGAGGCGGTGAGTGTTGTTAATTATTATATCGGTATAGGAAAGGCCCCGGTATTTGCTGCAATCATCGCAGTAGTGGGTTGTTTCCAGGGGATGCGCGTGGGCGACAGTGCTGAAGCAGTGGGTTATCAAGTGACCATCAGTGTGGTCCAGGCGATTTTTCTAGTGATCGTAGCCGACGCCATATTCTCCGTGCTCTTTAGCTGGCTCAACCTGTAACTCAATCAACCTTGCTACCGACAACCCATTAGGTCGTCATTCCGGCAGGGATTACCAGAATGATGGTTGAATTGAACCATAGGTAGCAACTTGAGTTATCTATTGGTCATGGCCTTGGCTATCCATTCCTTCAGTGCGATCACAACCCGTGCCACCACACCCTCCCAATCTCCCGGAGAGGTTTGGCGAAACAGAGACATTACGTGTGGGTACCAGGGAGAATCAACGCGATCTTCCAACCAACGCCAATCGGTATTGTAATCAGATAACAATAGCCAGCAGGGAATCCCTAGCGCACCCGCCAAATGTGCCACAGCGGTATCGACACAGATGACGAGATCAAGCGAACTGAGAATAGCAGCACTATCGGAGAAATCACCGATCTCACTACCCAAGTGAATCAGCGGCCCGGGGATCGTATTGACCTCATCCTCGCCTGCCCCTTTTTGCAGACTAATCCAGGCAAGATCAGGATTGGATACCGACCATAACGGGGTGAGAAGATTCAGGGACGGAAGAGAGCGATTAATATCGTTTTGGTGAACCGGTTGCCCTTTCCACACCAGCCCAATACGCAGTGGCGTTTGCGGCAAACGAGTCGCCCAACGCGCGATTTTATCCGGTGCTACGCTTAGATAGGGAATAGTACCCGGGAGATTATTTAGTGTAGTACCGAAATGCAGCGGCAGACTAAGCAGATAACACCAAAAGTCAAATCCAACTACCATTTCTGGACACCAGTCATCGATACTGATCACCTGGTCGGCTAGGGATTGCGCCACATATAGTGTTTTGAGCGCCGCCTTGCAGACCAACGTAAGACGCTTCAAACCTCTGCTTCTAAGCATAGGGAGATAACGTACAAACTGTATTTCGTCGCCAAATCCTTGTTCTGGCCAAATCAGCAGTGATTGATTGGTGAAGGACTCGCCCTGCCATTGTGGTGGACGAGGGATGTCCCCAGTCGAGGGAGGAAACATTACGACCTCCGTTTTTCCTGGGGCGTAACGTGTCTCAAATTCCGTCCAACCTTCTTGGAGTCGCCCAAGCGTTAACAGAAGCAAACTAAGATTCCAACGTGCATCAGTGTAATCGGGGTTTATCTCAATAGCACGACGGTAGGCAGCTTCGGCCTCATGCCAACGCTTTTGCTCTTGCAATAAAACTCCCAGACTGGAGTAGACCTCTGCATAATCGGGTTTCAGTGCAATCGCACGGTGATAAGCAGCAATGGCCTCCTCGGGACGTTTCTGATCTTTGAGCAGAACACCCAGATTATAATGAGAATTGGCGTAGTCTGGTTTCAATACAAGCGCACGACGGTAAGCACTTTCGGCTTCCACGGGACGTTTTTGCTTTTGAAGTAGGTTACCTAGATTGTAATGGGCATCGGTGTAATCAGACTTTAGTGCAATGGCACAACGGTAAGCCGCTTCGGCCTCTTCTGAACGCATTTGCTCTTGCAGCAAAACCCCCAGATTGGAATAGGCCTCAGCATAATCAGGCTTCACTGCAAGGGCGTTACGATAAGCGGCCTCAGCCTCTATGGAACGCTTTTTCTCTTTAAGAAGAATGCCTAGATTGTAATAGGCATTGGCATAGCCGGGTTCTTTCTCGATGGCGTGGTGATACGCAGCCTCGGCCTCATCAAAACGTTTTTGCCCTTGCAACAACACTCCTAGATTAGAATACACCTCTGCATGATCGGGCTTCACGACAATAGCATGATGATATGCAGTTTCTGCCTCTTCCAGACGTTGTTGTTCCTGAAGTAGGTTACCCAGGTTATAATAAGCGTTGGCGTAATCCGGTTTTAGTGCAATAACTCGACGATAGACTGCCTCCGCCTCTTCGGAACGCTTTTGTTCTTGGAGCAGATTGCCCAGATTGTAATAGGCATCGGTGTAGTCTGATTTCATTATAATGGCATGACGATAAGCAGCTATAGCCTCTTCGAAACGTTTTTGTTCCTTGAGTAACACCGCCAGGTTATAATAGGCGTTGGCATAGCCTGGTCTCACGGCAATAGCACGACGGTAGGCTGCCTCGGCCTCTTCGAAACGTTTTTGTTTTCTGAGTAGAATTCCAAGATTGGCGCAGGCCTCCGCGTAATGGGGATGTGCCGCAATGGCGCGACGATAGGCAGCCTCAGCCGTTGCATCCTCGCCAAGTGTTGCGGAAAACGTGCCGTAATAGTTCAAAAGAACAGCATTATCTGGCTCAATAATCAGCCCTTGTAAAGCGATATCGAGCGCCGCCCGTGTTTTCCCCTTACCGAAAAGGCTGGCGCTTTCCACAATAAAGTTAACAATAGCGGAGGGCGTCGTGGTATGGGCGCCAGTTTCGGGTACAGGATTAGGCATAGTCAGATGAGTGGGAGTTTCATATACTACGGACGTAGATCGACTTGCTGTTTTTTATATCTGCGTTCACTGCAATACAATAGACATTATCGGAAACCTCACCCCCCGCCCCCCTCTCCTTAACAGGAGAGGGGGAGAATTATTCCGTTGTTATGCTTAACTCCTGAACGGAACAGGCAAAAAATCTCCCCCTCTCCTGTTAAGGAGAGGGGGGCGGGGGGTGAGGTTTTGGGTTTCCGATAATGTCTAATATGCATCTGTTGATCTCTACCCAGATAGCTTGGAAAGGTATTGTCTTTCCGGGTGTCAAAAACATTCAGATTATGCAACAAGAGTGTGCATGAAACCATTATCTGATTGGAAGTATTACTAACCCAGGATGTCACCGGGACTGTGCAGCGTAGAGTCTCTGTGATAGCGTGACCCTCGGAATTCCATAGCGCGTCCCCCCCTGCTTCGCCAACCCTCCCCCCTCATCCACCAGTCTGAGGAAAAACGTGAGGCGTGAAGCGCCAGAAAAACGTCCCGATGCCGTTGTTCCGAATAAAACTCACTGATTTTAAATCCCTTATCGACCCAACGACCGTCCATCTTGCGCACTGCTTGATGAGAGGCGTGGGGTACGGTGGCGAACATCTCGAATTTGTCCTAGCCCACCGCGCGGACATCTTTGCCTGGGGCCAACTATGACTGACTCGTGCCCCAACACCGCACATGCCCTAGATAACTTAAGCACAGCAGTCTTACTCTTCGACGACCAACTCCGCCTGCGTTATCTGAACCCCGCCGCCGAGATGTTGCTCGCGATGAGCAAACGTCAGGCCCTCGATCTCCTGCTGGAAGAATTACTACCTCACAATCGTCCATTTTGTGCACGACTGGGGGAGGTACTGGAGACTGGCCACCCCTTCACCGAGCGAGAAATGCCCATGCTGTTTTCCGGGGCACGCTCCGCCACCGTGTGCTGTATGGTTACGCCGGTGTTGGATGGGAACTCCACTCGGGAGCTGTTGGTAGAACTGATCCGGGTGGATACCCATCTGCGGATCCTGCGTGAAGGGGCGCTGCTCAACCAAAATACCGCCACTCGTGCATTGGTGCGGGGGCTGGCCCATGAGATCAAGAATCCACTGGGTGGATTACGCGGTGCGGCCCAACTCCTGGAACGGGAACTGTCCGATGAATCCCTCAAGGAGTACACCCGCATTATCATCGGCGAGGCCGACCGCCTTCAGAATCTGCTCAACCGGATGCTCGGTCCCAATACCCTGCCTCACAAGCGTGCCATCAACATTCACGAAGTCTTGGAACGAGTCCATACCCTGGTGGAGGCCGAAGTAAACCGCGCCATCCGCATTCATGTGGATTACGACCCCAGTATCCCATTGGTAATCGCCGACCCCGACCAGCTTATCCAGGCCCTCCTCAACCTGGTGCGTAATGCGGCCCAGGCACTCGAAGAACGCGGCAACATTACCCTGCGTACCCGCGTCCGACGACAATTTACCATTGCCGGTCGACGCCACCGTCTCGTATTACAAGTGGATATACTGGACGACGGTCCAGGCATTCCCGAAGAACTGATACCATATATTTTTCTGCCCATGGTAACGGGACGCGCCGAGGGAGTGGGCCTGGGACTTCCCATCGCTCAATCGCTCATCAACCAGAACGGTGGTTTCATCCAATGCACCAGCCAGCCCGGAGATACGATCTTTTCTCTCCTTCTGCCGATCAACCACGGCATTCATGGGACGGTATCGGTAGGCCAGGAAACGATAATGGCGCGTGAGGTATGCCGTAACGAGGATCAAGATGACTGAATCGACACGGGAGCATATTTGGGTCATTGATGATGACCACTCCATCCGTTGGGTCCTAGAGCGTGCCCTCACCAAGGCCCAAATGGAGGTGACGCTGTTTCCAAATACCCAAGGGGTTTTGGATCGTCTCAAGCAGGGGCGACCCGATGCCCTCCTTACCGATATTCGTATGCCGGGGATGGATGGCTTGGCATTGTTACGCATTATTAAGGAGAATCATCCAGATCTGCCGGTGATCATCATGACCGCCCACTCTGACCTGGACAGTGCGGTGTCGGCCTATCAAGGGGGAGCCTTCGAGTATCTGCCCAAACCTTTTGACGTAGACGACGCCGTGGACCAGGTGCGTCGCGCCGTAGCCAGCCAACGCAAACGTTCGACCACAGCCGTTACCGCCCCACTGCATACCCCCGAGATTATCGGTGAGGCCCCCGCCATGCAGGAGGTTTTTCGTGCCATCGGGCGGTTATCGCGTTCCAGCGTAACGGTACTCGTCAATGGTGAATCGGGTACTGGCAAGGAACTGGTGGCCCGCGCCCTACACCGCCACAGCCCACGTTCGGCGGGACCATTCATTGCCCTCAATACCGCAGCCATCCCCCGCGACCTTCTGGAATCGGAGCTTTTTGGGCACGAACGCGGCGCTTTTACCGGGGCGCAAACCTTGCGCCGTGGACGCTTCGAGCAAGCCGATGGCGGCACCTTATTTCTGGACGAGATCGGCGACATGCCCGCCGAACTCCAGACCCGGCTCCTGCGAGTCCTTGCCGACCGGGAATTTTATCGGGTGGGTGGTCACAACCCCATCAAGGTAGACGTGCGTATTATCGCTGCCACCCATCAAGACCTAGAGAAGCGAGTAGCGAGTGGAAGCTTTCGCGAGGATCTATTCCATCGTCTCAACGTTATCCGTGTCCATATTCCCCCGTTACGTACCCGGCGTGAAGATATCCCTCTATTAGCTCGACATTTCCTGGACATGGCGGCACGTGAGTTAAAGGTGGATGCCAAGACCCTACGTCAGGAAACCGAGACGGCCCTGCAGCAGTTGGATTGGCCTGGTAACGTCCGCCAATTGGAAAACACCTGCCGCTGGATCACGGTCATGGCCTCGGGGCAGGAAGTGCATCCCGAGGATCTACCTTCCGAACTACGTTCCCAGTCCGCTACCCAAACCACCGGTGAAGACTGGGAGACGGCCCTAGAACGTTGGGCGGAACGACGCCTTGTCCAAGGAGATATCAACCTTTTGGATAATGCCGTCCCACGTTTTGAACAGGTAATGATCACCGTGGCGCTACGTCGATCCGCCGGACGACGCCAAGATGCCGCCCGTTTACTAGGTTGGGGACGAAATACCCTCACGCGCAAGATCAAAGAATTGGAAATGGATGACGGGGAGGATGGAGAAGAATAGCCAGGGGCCGCTCGTCGTAAGATAACCAACAGAAAATATCCTACCCGTTACGGCACCACCAGCGGATCGCTAGCACGTAGGTTGGGTTGGCGACGCCTGCGGCAGAGCCATCAGAAACGAGACTTGCGGAAACAATTACTCGAGGGTTCGACGCGATCAGTGCTGTAGCTCAAAAGCACGAGCAATTACCACTAGCCATGGCATTGATTTATCTAATAATTTATTAATTAATGGAAATCATGCCGATGTAGCCCTCCTCTCCATGTGCCGCACAATAATAGAGATAACTACGTTGTCCAAATTCCAAGTCCCGGATTGTCACCAGCTATGCGATGAATTTTAGAGGCATTGCTACGAGTTTTAGGATCTGACGGATCCAATGGAGGGGCAGACCTCACATTTTGCCTATACTACCGATACTTTGCCAGTCCTTGCGTTGGTTAGAAGATACCACGGGAAATGAGGTGTATGGCATGGTGCGTTGTACAATCTTTTGCTGATTCTGAACAACACCAAAGATTAGTGGGTCAACGCAAGGTGTCACCGATTTCCGGTAGTAACCTATAAAGAGGTGGATACACAAGTTTGGCACAACAGCCATCAACGAGCGAACGGTGGGGAATTAGTTGTTCTTATTCCAACTTTTCAATCTTTCTAGTGAGACACTCTTGCGGTTATATGCATTCTTATTTTTCAAACGGTCGAAGTAATATTGGCGTACTTCCACGAATTCCGTTTCCCGATCAACCCCGGCAATAACCCAGTCGTTTTCCTCAGTACCATCCGTTCTAACTACTTTTACTCTCAGCTGGTCATTGTTTTTTTCTCTAATAGCATGAACAATATTCTCTATATCAAATTTATTTGCAAACTGCAAACTAACATCATGTTTTCTCCTCTGCGCAAAGTCGCTCTCCATTTCTTTTCTGGCTGCATCGATCTGGGCCTCCGTTACCTCCAAGACTGCTCCACCATCCATTAATTTCGAGGACGAGACCGCGCGAGTTGCCTCGATCTCTAACAATCGTTCCGAGGGGAGCATCTTGCAGGCACTAGCCACCACTGATTCTTCCAGCAGAAGGCCACTGGAACTCCACATCGAGGATGGTGGCTTTCCCAGAGGTAACTTTCTTCGTGGCAGGAATGAGTCGAGCGATCTCATAATTTCTATGGTTTGCTAGCAGTTAACGAACGTCAATCGCGCAAGTAAGGCGGTCCTGATTCACTGTTGTTGCACAGACTTCAACTCGTGCCTCTGATGGCTGAAAAACGAGAAACTACGCCCTCGCCATGGGGCAAAGTTAGGAATGAGTTAATTGATGCGATGATTAAAACTAAAAAGTTCTCACAAGGTTCTCACTCCCTAAGCGATAACTTAAGGGTGCCTTGGATTTTGGTTTTTCGAGAAATAGACAACACTCCGCGCCTAGTATATCCCGAGGAGATAGCAAAAACACCCCTTCGAGCGGGTCGTGCCCATCCAAAGGAGTTTGTTTATCTATCATATGGTTATGCGTGACACCCCTTGCCAATCCCCGTTAACCCGTTAGGGGGTACGCAGTATCGACACGAGGGGTTGCATTGAAAAATAAATCAGTCACCATGGAAGCACGCTCAATCTTCTTCACTCGTTTCGCCACCTTCGGCGTCGATCACCGCCAGAACCTCGCGTAGTACGATGGTCGCGTAGGCCCCTGGGGGCAGGGCAAAACGCAACACCAGGTCCTCCCGGATAGTATCCAGCTCTCGAACCTCCTCCCAATGCCAGGTGAGATCGCGTGGCCATAACCGTAAGGCACGTCGCTCGGCGGTGACCTCCTTGGCTTCAAGGGCTGCGCAGAAAGACCGCCACGGGGTAAGGATCGTTTCCTCTAGGGCCGCCGTCACACCTTCCACCATACGCTCACCGATGCCCCACAGAGGACCCGTGGGGTGGATGTCACCCTCCGCCAGGCGTCGCGCAATCTCCGCATCGGGGACTAGGCAACGAAACACGCTACGAGAGCCATCCAGGGACATCGCGTCCCCGGCTAGAGCTTGATCCCAGGTGCCTGCTGTTACTCGTGCCGCTAATACTTTGTTAAACAGGTGGGAACGTGCGGCGGAGAGATACATGCCACGTTGCTGAGAGTCACGGGTGATGCACTTCTCCGTTGCAGTATTAGATGCTGTACCTGGTACTGCGTCTGCCAGCAAAGCGGTCGCCTGGGCCAGATTGTTACCCCCACGACCGAAACGTTGCGGACCAAAATAGTTGGGTACCCCTGCGTGGGCTACTTGCTGAAGGCGTGTCTCTAGCATCGCGCGCTCGCCGGTAATCCCACGTACTCGTAATGTGAATCGGTTTGCCTTGAGTGCCCCCCGTGGGAGTTTGCGGCGGTGGCGGTGGGCCTCCCACACCTCCACCCCTTCGGCCGCGAGGACCGACCAATCCGGCTCAACTTTGCCCGGCACCCGCACGGAAAACCATTGCGTCGTAACTGCATGGCGGTCCTTGAGGCCGGCATAACCAACGTCCACCGGTCTCATCCCGGCTACCTGCGCCAGGCGTCGGGCAACCCACGCCGTGTTGGCGCCCCGTTTGGTCACCCGTAACAACCAATGTTCCCCCGCTCCTTCAGGGGCAAAGCGTAGTTCTTCGTCCACCCGGAAATCATCGGGAATTGTGCGAATAATGCCAGTAGCGGTGGGGCCACCATGGGCATAGGGGAGTTCGTCGAGAGTGAGTGTGGACACCGCTGCTGGGGTATCATTGGTCATACCAATCATAAATTAGAGGAATCTCTTTCGGGAAGGAGTTAATCCAAGTTGCTACCTAGCACGCTTTTCTCCCTTCTCCCTCCGGGAGAAGGGCTTTTTCGTTTCTCACCTCACTGCATAGGTCGCAACTTGGGTTAAACTCGTTATAGCCGTCATTCTGACAGGGATTGCCAGAATAACGGCTTAGAGGACATCCGGCACAAAATATGCGTCAAGCTTGACAAACAAAAACTCTTCTATTGATAGATTTATAGCAGTTCCTTATAGAAGTAGCCATACGGATCAGACAATTCCTTATATCACTCTCTGCTAGCGCACCATAGCTATATGGGATTAACTA
>CAUYTY010000211.1 GCA_963575655.1 Gammaproteobacteria bacterium
GGCGTGATGCTGACGAATCAACAAATTCGCGCCCTCACCCCAACCCCTCTCCCGGAGGGAGAGGGGCTTTTTCGTTTCTCACTGCATAGGTAGCAACTTGGGTTAAAGTAACCATGAACAATAATTCATGGACATAATCATCCGGCAAACTAATCAGTCAACTCACTTAAGAAACCTATCTAACCAATACACCAAACCAGTTACCCCGCTCATTGCCATGATTACCCATAGTGTCTGACGGTGGATCGCTTGCGTGAGACGAATATCAACCTCTTTAATCTCTAAACGAAGCAGCTGACTTTCTTCCTGAAGTCGACTTTCAGCTTCTTTAATTTCCAAACGAACGGGTTGAATCTCTTTACGAAGACGCAATTCGGATTCACGAAGATGCCCTTGAGTAGCTACCCCCTTAAAGTCAGGATAACGCGCCTCGAAGACTTCAAATGCCTCGGCAATTAGTTTTGCGCGGGCTTTGTCTTCTCCCGCATCGGTTAATTGTTCGTATAGCCTCAGCGCCCCCCCATAACTAATCCTTCGATTTCCCATTAACGTTCTAATGGATAATCCAAGTCGCTACCTAGCGCGCTTTTCTCCTCCTCTCCCTTTGAGAGAAGGACTTTTCGTTGCTCACTGCATAGGCAGCAATTTTTGTTAGATAAAGTACGTAGAGAGATTCACTTAAGAAACGTATCCAACCAATGCACCAGACCAGTTACCCAGCCCATCGCCATGATTACCCATAGCGTTTGACGGTGGATTGCTTGCGTCAGACGGACTTCAACTTCTTTAACTTCCAAACGAAGTCGCCCCTCGGCCTCTTTAATTTCCAGGCGAACGGATTGAATCTCTTTCTGAAGGCGCAATTCGGATTCACGAACATGTCCCTGGGTGGCTACTTCCTTAAAATCGGGGGAACGTGCCTCGAAGACTTCAAAGGCCTCGGCAATTAATTTTGCACGAGTCTTGTCTTCTCCTGCGTCGGTTAATTGTTCGTACAGCTTCAACGCTACGCCCATGGACAATTCTCCGGGTGGGTAGGTTATTGCGCAGTCGGTCGCGGCTGCTGGATTTCATTAGAAATTCCAGAAGTATTCGTCTTGTTGGTATCTTCCTCGTTACGAAGAAGAGCGAGAGAGGGGATAAAGATCGAGGACTTGGTCGGGAAACTCGAACCACGACACCACAGCAACGAACAGACGCCGTGGTTCAGAATCTCCTAAACAATCAAAAAACTGAGTGCCCGATTATCAGGGTAGGATCAACTTGGAGACTGCGTCCAGAATCTGCGCAGGTTGGAAGGGCTTAATTACCCATGCCTTGGCGCCTGCCTCTCGGCCCTGCGCCTTTTTCTTCTCCTCGGATTCGGTCGTAAGTACCATAATCGGGGTAAAACGATAGGCGGAAAGTTTTCTCACCTCTTTGATGAAGGTGATACCGTCCATCACTGGCATATTAATGTCGGTAATGATGAGATTCACTTTGCGCCCGTCTAATTTAGCTAGGCCTGCCTTGCCATCTGCGGCCTCCAATACCTCGTAGCCCGCTCCCTTTAGGGCGATACTGGATACCTGCCGAATCGAGGCGGAGTCGTCCACAATAAGAACGGTCTTTGACATACTTGGTTCTCTGCATCAAAAGAAAGTAATGTTGGACGGTGCTGCGGCAACATTGCGATTACTCTCGCCGCCACGGCTATGCTCACCGCCATGATCGCGACGCTGTTCCCAGGTGGTGTAACTGAGTTCCATGTGATTGAGCCACTCCCGGACATCGATCGGAGGGGCCTCACCTCCTTGTTCACGGGCCTGGGCATGGGCCTGGACCTGGCTATGGAGAGATTCGATATTTTTACGCACCTGTTCGAGAATTTGGCTCGTGCGATCCTGGAACTGGAGCGCGACCAATACATCCTCGATCTCACGACGAATTCCAGCGCTACTCTCACGCAGATCCGCCGAGGAATTCTCCAAACTCCCAGTAACTTCGCGGAAATCTGCCAACACCTGCTGGATCGCCCCTTCCGCGCCCGTCACCATCTGTCCTTCCCGACGCGCCGATTCCTCTGCCGCCGCAAGAGCCGCAGCCACTGCGTTGTGCAAGGCCCCCACCTGCTCCCCCATGTGTTTACCCGTTTCTCCCGATTGGCGTGAGAGACGCCGGACCTCGTCCGCAACCACACCAAAACCACCACCATAAGACCCTGCCCGCGCAGCCTCAATGGCCGCATTGAGAGCCAACAGATTGGTATGGTCAGCAATTTTCTTGACATCTACCGCCATCTGATTGAGGGAATCCATCTGACTGGTGAGACGGTGAACCTCCTCTAACATACGGTTTTTGTCAGCTACTGTCCCTTCTAGGGCACGCACCACAACAGTGAGCCGCTCCTCACTCTGGGAGAACAATCCCCCTTTATTCGCACCATTATCGGAGGGGCGCCCCGTCGAGGACAGAGAACTGATAATGGATTGTTCCAGACGTTCGACGATAGCCGCGAAGCGACGCGAGAGGTCGGTGATCGCATCTTCGGTCTGGGCTCGAGAGGTCTCGATCTGGCGCGATAGGATGGGTAGCACCTCGAGACAGACCTGTTCCAGAGAAGCCACACTGCGACAATCGCTACTGAAACTGCTGGCGGCTACCTCCTCCGTTGCAGAGTCCACGGCAGCCATCAATTCTGCCGCCGTATAGCGGGTTAACCATACCCCAAGCGCACTGCCAAGCAAGAGAAGGATTAGGGCAACAGAGAGGGTGAGGGAAGTAGCCCCCCCGATTACCACTACCGCTATGGCGCCGCCCACACTACTGGTAACCGGCGTCCACAACCAAGGGGAAGAGGAGTAGTTTGGAGATGTTGGATAATCCATGGGGTAGATCGCGTCGCAACGAATACACTAGTGGTAGGTCGAGGTACGTCTAACGACCGGAGCTGGCCAAAACGGCCGAATCATACCAGAAAGTCACCAAGAGATTAGACTTTGGACAACGTGGTTATCTCTATTATTGTGTGGCACATGGAAGAGGAGGGCTACATTGGCATGGTTTCCATGAACCAATAAATTACTCGGAAAATCAATATCATGCCTAGTGGTAATTGCTCGAAGTTTTGAGCCACAGCAGTGATTGCATCAAACTCCCGAGCAATTGTTCCCACAAGTCTCGCTTCATGATGGCCCTGTGACAAACATCACCAACGGGGGTCCAGAGCCCAACAAAAGACTGTGATGCTTATTTCAGATACCTCGCACAAGATTGGCCATTCGCCACGATAAATGCTACTTTTGTGATAAAAATATTCTATAGAAAAACAGTTCCTTTATAGCGCTTGAACTACCCTCCTCCCTCCATTAACCACCATTCCTCGGAGCCCCTCTTGGATCGCATTCTCACCCCCCCCGTCAAGACCATGGCCGCAGTGGATCTGGGCTCCAATAGCTTTCACATGATCATCGCGCGGGTGGTGGAAGGTGGGCTCCACACCCTCGACCGAATGCGTGAGATGGTGCGCCTGGGTGGAGGGTTAGATGCGGAGGGTAATCTGGACAATGCATCCCGAATTCGCGCCATCCATTGCTTGGAGCGCTTCGGCCAGCGCCTGCGGGGGATGCCGCCCGGTTCGGTACGAGCAGTAGGTACTAATACCCTGCGTCAAGCACGTAACGCCTCCGCCTTCCTACGTCAGGCGCGTGAGGCGTTGGGACACCCCATCGAGATCATCGCCGGACGCGAAGAGGCGCGACTCATCTACCTCGGGGTATCCCACAGCCTGCCCGATACGCCCAATAATCGGTTGGTAATCGATATTGGCGGCGGTAGTACCGAATTGATCATCGGCGAGTCCTTCGAGCCCAAACACCGCGAAAGTCTGGTGATGGGCTGTGTAAGTTATTCCCTACGTTTTTTTTCGCAGGGAATTCTCAGTCCATCGGCAATGCGCGCCGCCGAGACCGCAGCGGCGCAAGAGCTACAGGTCATTCGTCCCAAATATCGGAACATCGGCTGGCAGACGGCGATAGGTTCGTCCGGGACCATCAATGCCATCCAGGACATTCTCCGCGCCAATCGCTGGTCCAACGATGGCATCACTTTGCAGGGACTTCAGACGCTACGTCAGGCCCTGTTGGCTGCAGGAAATCTAGCGGCATTGAACCTACCAGGGTTACAACCAGAACGGGTACCAGTACTGCCGGGAGGGGTGGCAATCCTACTCGCCATCTTCGAATGCCTCGATATCAAACAGTTAACCGTCTCCGACGGGGCATTACGCGAGGGATTGCTCTACGACCTACTCGGTCGTCTGCTCGATGAGGATGTTCGCGACCGCACGATCCGCGCTTTGATACGCCGCTATCACGTAGACCTGCCCCAGGCCCGACGAGTGGAACGCACCGCCTTAGCCCTGCTCGCCCAAGGGGGGAGAGGCAACAGCTACACCCTGCCCGCCGATGAACACCACCACATGCTGAGTTGGGCAGCCCTACTCCACGAGCTTGGATTGACCATCGCCCACTCCGGCTACCATCGACACGGCGCCTACGTGGTAGATAACTCCGATATGCCCGGCTTCTCACGCCCGGAACAACAATTTTTAGCTGCCCTAATTCGCGGTCATCGCCGCCGCCTACCCATGGAATTGTTCGAGGCATTGCCCGAGGGACGTTTCGAAGCTGCTTGGCGATTATGCGTTCTGTTACGTCTGGCAGTACTGCTGCACCGCAGCCGTAGCCACGATACCACCCTACCGGAATTAAACATCCATTTCAAACCGGACAAACGCAGCCTCCGACTATCTTTTCCCGAAGGCTGGATGGACTGTAATCCTCTCACTCAAGCGGATCTGAACGAAGAGGTAATGTATCTCAAAGCAGCAGGAATAAAACTTCGGTTCGAATAAAAACCCAAGACGCTAGCTATTCATCATTCTGACATTCACTGCCGGAATGGCAAATAGCTAGCGCCTTGGGTTAGCTTTGCAATCAACAACCGCCAAGACGACGTGCTGTTATCGTGGTATGAGCGGCAAGCGGGTTGGATTCATCTTGGAGACGGGCGCTGAGATCGAGAGTAGCGGACATGGTATCTGCCGTCCAACTCGTCTGCCCACTACCACTCATAGGTACCAGCCCCTGACAGGAAATTGCGAAACGCAGACTATTGCCCAAATTCTGCTGGCTGCTATAGCTACAAGTCCCAGGGATAGCCCCCACGGAACCGAGAATGCGCGTTGGGTCAACAACATCAGCGGCAGAAATACAATAACTCTGCGCAAATGGGCCAAAGTTTTGCCCAGGGGCACTGGGTGTGGTCATGCTCAGGGTAATTTCCCATTGACCAGGTAACATTTCCTGGGCGAGAACCGGAGTAGCAGCCACCCCCAAAATGATAGCAATGATTGAAATTTTCATAACAATTTTATTTCCCATTCTAATTTGCCAAGTGACATTTTTGGTTAATTAACCCAAGTTGCTACCTAGCGCGCTTTTCTCCCCTCTCTCGGGGGGAGAGGGGCTTTTTCTTTTCTCACCGCATAGGTAGCAACTTGGGTTAATTACTACGCTCGTCGCCACCAAGCCGCCAAAAGTAGCGCAATACCCACGCCACCCAATAACATTGACCCAGGCGCAATATTCATGCCAAACAGCGTTGCCCCCACCAGCAAATCGCCACCACTACTGCCCAACCCCTGGAGAATGGCGGCAGCAATAATTAAGGCCGCACCCGTTACCGCCAAGATGGTGCGATCTCCACTTCGGCGTATCTCGCGACGGAGTATGGCAATCTCGCCCTCGGAGGTGCGCATCTTGAGTTGACCGTCATGCGCCTGACGCAAGACATCTATTATCAACAAGGGCAGATCCGGAAGTTTTTCCCCCCATAGCGGCGCGTTTTCCATCATCGTACGCAGGAAGGCCCGAGGACCTACGCGCTCTGCCATCCATTTTTCCAGAAAAGGTTTGGCGGTGGTCCACAAATCAAGTTGTGGATAGAGTCGTCGCCCCATTCCTTCAATATTGAGTAGCGTCTTTTGGAGCAGGATCAGTTGGGGCTGAATTTCCATATTGAAACGCCGCGCCACCTGAAATAGGCGTAGCAATAGATAACCAAAAGAGATCTCACCAAAAGGACGTTGGAAGATCGGCTCGCAGACACTGCGAATAGCTGCCTCGAATTCGTCAACCCGCGTCTTCGGATCCACCCAACCCGAAGTAATGTGGACCTCCGCCACTCGTCGATAGTCACGTCGAAAGAAGGCCAAAAGATTCTCGGCCAGATAGCGTTGATCCTGGGTCGAGAGACTTCCCATTATCCCAAAATCTACAGCAATGTAGCAGGCCTCCGGGGTGACAAAGATATTGCCGGGATGCATATCGGCATGAAAGAAATTATGGTAAAAAACTTGCGTAAAAAAGACCTCGACCCCGCGTTCTGCCAATAGTTTGAGATTCACCCCCTGACGGGTCAATGTTGGAACATCGCTCACCGGGGTACCATAGATACGCTCCAGGACCAACACCTCGGTGCGGGTATAGTCCCATTCCACCTTGGGCACGTAGAGCACCTTCGAATTCTCGAAATTGCGCCATAGGGTAGAGCCGTTGGCCGCCTCGCGCATTAGGTCCAATTCATTCCAGAGCGTCTTCTCCAATTCCGTGACCACTTCACGGGGATGCAGGCGTTGCGCATCACTCCAATAGCGTTGAGCCAAATCGGCTAGGGTATAAAGCAGTGCCAAGTCACGACGAATAATCGGACGAATCCCCGGACGCAGGACCTTAACCACCACCTCACGCCCGTTGTGTAATCGCGCAGCGTGAACCTGAGCCACCGAAGCCGAAGCCAGGGGGGTTTCGTCAAAGGTCTGGAAAAGATTCTCTATTGAATCGCCTAACGTCTGCTCCACAAATGCCCTAGCCACCGCACCGGGAAAAGGAGCGACGCGGTCCTGGAGGCGCGCAAATTCTACAGCCACATCGTCAGGCAATAGGTCAGCACGGGTGGAGAGAATTTGACCAAGCTTGACAAAGATGGGACCAAGGTCTTCCAGGGTGCGACGTAAACGTACCGCCCGAGGCAAATGAGGCCGTGGCCACCAATTCCAGGGCAAGAGATACAAGAAAAATCGCAGGGGGCGCAGAAAATGGGTAGCAAAGATAATCTCATCGAGGCCATGGCGCACCAACACCCGATGAATCGTAATAAGACGTAGAGCCTGGTCAATACCGGAAAACATAGGAATCCTTAGATTGCAGGTAACCGCTCACTCCCCTCCCCCACGAGAGGGAGAGCCAATCAGCTGAGTTAATAATTGGGGGGCGCCCACGCTCCAATCTCTCCCACCAGGAGAGGAAGTGAGCGATTACACCGTTTTCTTGCCAATAGTTTCGACCAGAATCACTACCGAACCTGCAATTTTGTCATGAAATCCTTGTTTACGTACATCCTTGGCAATCCATAGAAAACCCAACCCAAACGTAAATAGCGAAACCAGGTACCCCACATTGCGAAAGATGATCTGACGCAAATTGAGCGCCACACCACTCTTAGCGTCAACCACATGACAGCCGAGGAGTAATTTACCAGGGGTACCCAGATAGTGCATCCAGAAATAGGCCATCAAAACTATTGGCAGCAGATTACTAATAACGGCGTCACCCGCACCATAGACCGCGAGCGGGTCGGTACGCTCCGCGAGCCATTCAAAATAGGTTGCCCCATACATCAAGTAAAGTAATAGCATAAGCACCGGCATCAAAATAACGATATCAATCATACTTGCCGCTAAACGACGCCAAAAACCAGCATAACGAACGTCCGGGGCGAGGCTCATAGCTTATAACCTCGGTGGAGGGCAGTAATTCCACCCGTAAGATTGAAATACTCACAACGTTTAAAGCCCGCAGTCTCCATCATTCCCTTGAGAGTATCTTGGTCTGGATGCATACGGATCGACTCAGCAAGGTAACGATAACTCTCAGAATCATTGACTACAAGATCACCAAGCATTGGTAGAATCTTGAAGGAATAGAGATCATAGGCCGGGCGCAGAAATTGCGCTGGTTTAGAAAATTCCAGAACAAGCAATCGACCGCCGGGTCGCAGTACCCGCAACATAGAAGTGAGCGCCCAATCGAGATGCGTAACGTTGCGCAACCCAAAGGCAATGGTAATGCAATGAAAATGATTATCTGGAAAAGGCAAGTGCTGGGCATCACCCTGGACATAGGAGATATTACTCACGAGACCGCGGTCAGTGAGTCGATCACGACCGACGGTTAACATGGCCGCATTGATATCGGTTACCACCACTGCCCCCTGCGCACCAACTCGCTCGGCAAAGGCGACCGCCAAATCACCGGTTCCCCCGGCCACATCTAATATTCGTTCACCGGGGCGCACCCCCGCGATCTCAACCGTAAAGCGTTTCCACAAACGGTGAATACCACAAGACATAAGATCATTCATTAAATCGTAGCGATTCGCCACAGAATCAAAAACAGCCCCCACTCGACTGGCCTTTTCTTCGATCGGGATCTGTTGAAAGCCAAAGTGAGTAGTCTGGTTAGCTTGGTGTTGCTCGGTCATTATGAGGGGCCTACCTATAAATTGCTTCAGGGAAATGGTGAAAGAACCTATCGATCATCGTTGACGCCCAATCCAACGGGGCACTCAACCAATTTTTGCGACGCAACATGGTGATCTTTTTCATACCCCCATAGTAGCGACAACAATTTACGCCTACCTTAAAGAACAGGATGATAAACGCCATCATTCACCTGACGTTCATTTTTGCAAAAATAACTATCTTGTGCCTGATTGAAAACCGCCTTGATTTTTCAATTCGGAAGATTGCCAGCCATTAGCCAGGGGTTGAGCGAAGCAATACCCCTGAGTCCTGTGGAAAGAATTCACGACCGGGGGAGCGCTTCGCTCAATCCCTGGTTAATAGCTAGCAACCCTCCGGGTTGCAGAACATAAAACAGAGGGGCTCGGCCAGGCACTATCTTACCAAAAACACAACCGTTCACTCTCTTCCATCTGAAGAGGAGTAAACGGTTAGTTCAAAACTTATTTTCATTTCTCCACAAATATCAGGCGATGTCGCACCGTTACCCCTCCTAAAAAACTATCGGAACAACAGCTCGAGATCCTAGGGCAAGCGAACATCGTCTTGTGGTCTTGACAGTTAACTATTAGACGCCCAACATGTTTCACCTTGGATGAGGTAGCCATACCTGGCCCTGGAATATCCGATGCGGATATTTTGTCTCTCTGCACATTTAATGATGCGATACTAGCCGATGAAACAGCCTAACCATCTCTCTCGGTTGACGCAGCCACTAATCCACAAAAGAGCATAGACCATGGATATCATCAAAACCGAACTCGATGGCGTCTTATTAATAAAACCACCGACCATCTTCGAGGACTTTCGCGGACACTATGTCGAGATCTACAATCAACCGCTGTATCAGAACGCAGGGGTTACACCCAATTTCATTCAGGATGACATATCGGTATCTTCCAAAGGTGTCCTACGAGGTATTCATGGTGACGACCAAACCTGGAAATTGATATCATGCCTCCATGGTCGCTTCTATTTCGTTGTGGTCAATAACGATCCCCTGTCGCCACAATATCGGAAATGGCTATCCATGACGCTGTCTGAGATCAATCGTACCCAGGTGCTGGTACCGCCAAAACATGGAAATGGTCACTTAGTATTAAGTGATACTGCCATTTTTCATTACAAGCAAACCAGCGAATACAACCGCAAGTCGCAATTCACTATCCGTTGGAACGACCCAACTTATAATATCTGGTGGCCAATACAGGATCCGATACTATCACAGCGCGATCAGGGCATACCATAACCCAAGTTGCCACCTATGCGGTAAAGACAAAAGGGGATTCTCTCCCCAAGAGGGAGAGGAAAGAAAAACCGCGCCGTTTAATAATTACACAATAAATTATGACGCTCGCTACCAAGCTACTCTCTATCGTCCTGTGTGGCAAAAACGACAACTACCTCGGCGATTTTAAGTACCGTATCCAAAGTGCGATTAACTACGCTGGCATCAATTGCACTAAGGCGGGCTTCCAGGATATGGTTGAGATCCTGATCGTAGATTGGAACAGTGACACACCACTGAGCCAAGAACTCAAACTGTTACCTGATGCCTACGATATGTGTCGTTATGTTGAGGTTCCTTCAGGAGTAGCCTCCTCCTACCATCTTAATGGCAGACAATTCAATACCGAGGCAGCGGCCAATGCTGGACTGAGACGTTCGATGGGTAGATACGCCATGTTCGTACCCGCCGATATCTTATTGACGGAGACGTTGTTTCGAAACCTTATGGCCATTCTTAGCAAACAGGTTCAAACAACTTTTAATCCCGCCAAGACGGCATTGTATCTGGACCGAAAGATCATTCCTTGGCAGATCGTCGAAAAGAAATTCACCCTCCAAGAATGGGACCGCTATATCCAACTCTGCGGGAGAAATCTCTTCCATGATCGCTATTATATCGGTTTAAATGGCGGATACGGTGGTCTCCTCCTTCATCGGGATTTGTGGGCCGAATGTCAAGGATTTGCTGAGAATAATGATGGCTGGGCCATAACCGATACCGAATGGGGTCTGAGGATCAATCAGAAATACGCTGGAGTATCCTTGGCCTCTCTCGGGGTTATGCTCTACGATATGTCCCAGAAACCGAGTTCCATGCTCCAGCGTAAACCCGGCAGGCTGGTAACCTACAGCAATCAATTGCATCGAAATAATCCAGGCTGGGGCCTAGGCAATTACGACCTCAAACAAACCAAAGGCATTCCGGGCATACCGACGACGGCGCCGCCCGCACTGTTTATTCGCCCAGATCCCGCAGCGGCCATGGAAAAGATCAGGGATGTCGCCACCAACCTTGTACCAAAATTACCAGGAGCAGCCCAGATTCCGTCAGGGAGTGCCGAACAAATTCTCCTTGCAAGTTTGGCCTGGTACTGTACAACCTATCTACCCATTCGTTATTTAGAGTTCAATTGCCACGCCGGACTATCCACCCTAGCCTTTGCCGGACTCTGCCCTTATGGAGAAATATATTCCATTGACGACTATGAAGAGTTTGATCAGAATCAGGATTTTCAGCGCTACCTGGATTCTTTACCCCACGGTAGACTGTACAGCATGAATTTCCAAGGTCATTCTCAGATCGTCACCGGCGAGGGAAGCAGCGCCCTAGAGAGATTAGAAGAGAATTTCTCAGGAGAATTTCGGTTTGACCTGGTGGTGCTCCGATGCGATATGTTCAAAACTCTTGCGCCCCGCCAGCAAGTCATCGACAAAATTCTTGCCACGCTACCTTTCGGTGGTGCTTTATTGATCACAAGCAAACTCTTAGAGTCATTTAACGAACTACTTCCTTACCTGCAAAGCGTTCATTATCGCCATTTCTTCCTACAATCCACTAACGTGCCTTTTATTTTTCTAATGAAGGCATGATTACGCAACATCCTCGGTAATGGCCTACCGAGTCATCCCGCTACCGTATATCGACAATGAGGAAATTTAGAGCACCCCAGAAAAGTCCCTCCCGCATTAGAACCACGCCGGGCGGTACGCTGTATCAAACGTCCCTGATTGCAACTTGGACAGGGATCACCAGCGGTGGGCACAATATTTTGAGTTCCGGTCGGTGGTGCGGAAGGTTGGGTAACAAGTGGCGGATTACTACGCGCCACGGTATCTCGCACTCGCGGTAAAGGAACCTCGTCAGAAGGAGGTGGTACATCCATCTCCCAAGCGGGGTCCTCTTCCCAAGGTGGAGGCGCTTCGCCCCCGCAGACTTCCCACGGAGGAACAACCTCCCATGGTGGGGCGTCGCCCCAGGAGGAAGGTTCTTCCCTAGACGAGACCGTCGCGGTTACGAGAGGAGGTGGTTCGGCAACCACGGCAATTGGTCCGACCGTTGGTCGCGTTGTCGCCCGGGGGGATTGAGTTTTGCGGGGGTATGACATACCAGGTTCCTCGTTGGAAGACGTATTAGCAATCCCCAACTTTTCAGCTTTTTTGGATTTTCCACCAGTACCACGACTCCACTTCCGGGTCGGTTTGGCGGAGTTCCGAGTAGTAGTGACCGGCGCCGACACCGCCACCCTCTTCGCCAAGGAAGCCAGACCTACCGGCATCTGCCCGGTCTTGACCAGCGCCACCATCTCTCCCACCCAACGCGCCTGACGCTCCAGGAAAGGTTCCAAAGTTGCCTCGCCGCGAGCAATCTCATCCAAGCCCTGCTCCCATAGGGCAGTGGTGGCGGGGTCCTTCACCGCCTCGGGCAGAGCATCCACCAATGCCTGACCCGTTGGGGTGCTGTGTAGATAGCGTTTACCTTCTCGCACCAAAAAATTGCGTTTAATCAAAATCTCAATGATGCTCGCACGCGTCGCCTCGGTACCGATGCCTGAGGTCTCCTTGAGCACCTTCTTGAGCTTGGGGTCGGCCACGCTCCGACCCACATTTTTCATGGCGGCAATCAGCGTCCCTTCGGTGTAGTGGGGGGGAGGCCGCGTCTGCTTGTCCTCCAGGGCCGCCTCCAAAACCTCGGACGACTCACCGATGGTCATCGCCGGGAGCGGTGGCACCTCATCCTCCCCTCCCTCTGCGGGTAATTCCTTTCCCAGCACGGTGCGCCAACCGGGGATACGCATCACCCGTCCGGTAGTGCGAAAAATCTCTTGTTCGACCTCGACCTCGACCTCGACTTCGGTGTGGTCGTATTCATAGGCCGGATAAAACTGCGCCAGATAACGACGGCGAATAAGGTCGTAGAGCTGCGTCTCGGTAGCATTCATACGCCCCACGTCGACCTTGGCTGCAGTCGGGATAATGGCATGGTGGGCAGTAATCTTGGACTCGTCCCAAGCCCGCGAACGTAGGGTCGCATCGGCCCCACGCACCAACGCCACCAGCCCCGAATCGGAGGCCGCAACCGCCGCCAACACCCCCGGTGCCTCACGGTGTTGGCTCTCAGGCAGGTAGGGGCAATCAGTACGTGGATAGGTAATGGCCTTGTGGGTCTCGTAGAGGGCCTGCGCGGTATCAAGGACTTGCTGAGCCCCCATCGTCAAACGCCGTGAGGCAATCTGCTGAAGGGTGGAAAGATCGAAGGGTAAAGGCGGCGGCTCTTTGACTCGCTTGGTTTCCGCCTTGGTAATAGATCCGACGCGCCCCACAACGCGGATAACCACTTTCTCGGCAGCCTCACGTTTGATGCAGCGTCCCTCCGCGTCGGCTACTTGCTCTGGTGGCACCCAACGTGCCCGAAAGCGACGCTCCTGCAGTTCATTCCCACCTCCAATAACCTGACCTCTCGCCCCCGTCCCCTCCTTCTTCGCGCCAGCCTGACCCGTGCGGGCGGTACCCTTCCCCTTCTCAATCGCATCCTTCCCGGAGGGGGAAACACGCCCCCCGCAGTAAGCGCTATCACCAACCAACGTAAACAACGCAGCAACATCGAAATATGCCACAGAAACAAAGGACGCAATGGTCCGATCACGGTCCACGATGAGCTTGAGCGTTGGGGTCTGCACCCGTCCCACCGACAACACCCCATCGTAGCCAGCACGCCGTCCGGTAACAGTGTAGGCACGGGTTAGATTCATACCCACCAACCAATCGGCCCGCGCCCGACCCAACCCAGCCTGCCATAACGGCTCAGTCTTTGCCCCGGGCAGCAACGTCGCAAGAGCCTTGCGGATACTGACATCGTCCAAAGCCGAGAGCCACAACCGCCGTACCGGTCCACGCCAACGCGAGAGGGTTAACACCTCACGAGCGATGAGTTCACCTTCACGATCGGCGTCGGTGGCAATAATGACCTCGATAGCCGATTTGAGTAGAGTTTGGATAGCCTTAAGCTGGGCAGCCCCACTGGACTTGGCCACGAGTCGCCACTGCGTGGGGACAATGGGGAGGATATCCAGGCTCCAGCGCTTGAAGGCGGGGTCATAACCGTCCGGCGGCATCATCTCGAGTAGGTGACCGTAGCACCAGGTCACCACTACCTGTCGCCCCTCTGCCTCGCCCATCAGGCAGCCATCCCCCTTACGCAGCGCCCCCAACACGCGAGCAATATCACGGGCCTGAGATGGCTTTTCACAGAGGTAGAGCCGAGTCACTGAGGAATCCTAAAAAATAACAAGACCGGCCTGACCATCATACCCAACAGCAAACCACCACCACTCTGACGAAAGGAAGATCTTAATAGCATCATGATAAGAAAAATCGAAAGAAGTGATTGAGATAATAATTGTCGCCATCCCACGTAACAATTAATCTCTCATTAATCCACTGGGTTTACGCTTACCAAAAGCAAACGAGACCCCCATATCGACGCTCTTCATCAGCAATCACTTTCCCGTTGAAGAGAGAGTGAACGGGCACATTCGTCACCGATGGTCATCATTCCTCAACTCGATAGATCAGCGTGGAACCAGTGAAGTCAAATTGTACCGGCACGTATAATAAATTGTGCAGCGCATTTCGCACCTTTTCCTGGCGCTCCTCGGGAACATAAAACACCATAAAACCAGCGCCCCCTGCCCCCAATAGTTTCCCACCCAACGCACCCGCCGCCACGGCCGTACCATAGATCTCATCAATTGCCCCAGAGGATATATTGTCCACCAGTTCTCGTTTCAAACACCAGGTCTCATGCAGCATTCTCCCGAAATCATCAAGATCGCCATGTTGAACAATCTGGCTCGCCTCATATACCATACGATGAATAGTTTCGATATGCTGGACTCGATTATCTAGATTTTCAATGAGCTTCTTTGCCACCATCGAAGACAATCTGGTAGTCCCCGTGTAAAACATCATGAATTTTCCCTGAAACAACGCCAACCGTTCCTGACTAAGGGGTACTGGTTCAATCTCAATACGTCCATCTGTTTTGAATTTAATAAGATTGAAACCACCGTAGGCGGCCGCCACTTGATCCTGTGAACCAACATTATCTCGCAGTTGGTTTTGTTCCAATTCAATGGCTGCCAACGCCAACGCATGCTTGTCCAAAAAGATACCACGTAAAGCATATAGGGCATTAGCCAATCCAACGGCAAAGGATGAACTCGAACCAATCCCGGAACGGGCCGGAAGATCTCCCTGATGCAATAACTCGATACCCTTATAATCATCAAAGCCCCATGCCTGCAACCCCGCCCGCACCGCTGGATGCAATATCTCAGAGATCGAATTTACCGTCTCAATGTGCGACCACACAATCCGATGACGAATCCCGAAGAATTGCGGTAGGTAGCGACAACTGATATAACAATATCGGTTGATAGTGGTCGAAAGAACCGCGCCACCGTACTTTAGGTACCAGGCTGGATAATCCGACCCCCCTCCGAAGAAAGAAACTCGGAAGGGAGTACGCGATATAGCATGAGACATCAATATTGGCTCTTTAGCGTTCATGTTATGCCAATTTCTCTGTGGTCATAGATACCCCCGCTCATTAGCCAACTCGACTACGCTCAAAGGCTCGCTCGATTGCTCGTTCAAGCTCTTTTGGATCGTAATGAGCCAAGGCATCGATTGATGAATCGTGCGGATTCACGGGTACGCCGGATACAAATACGGTCAGCAGTCCCACACCAAAAAAATACGGGATAAACTGACGACGCACCATTTCGATATTGGTACTGGGGTGATGACAATATGCCGTCACCAGAATCATTGCCACCGCCGATTCTCGACACATCGCTAGGTTACCAAGATCCGCACCTACCGACACCACGACAACCCTGGCCTTACTCAGCATCAGCACTAAACGTTCCGTCGGAATCTCCTTGAGGTTGTCAATAATCATAAAACCTTTCTTCCTAAAGACCTCCTCGACCTCCTCAATGTTGTGTATGCGGTGTCGGGGCGCTTCATGACGCCGCGATACATAGATCAATTCAGGTTGCGGCCCCCCATTAGCAATCGCTGCCGAAAAATGACTCCGCAGATACCGAAACGCGGCGGGCCGCAGCGCACTTACCGGGGTAAAGAGCAGCCGGTTAAAATGGTAACGAATAACCTTTCCAGGCACAACCCTAAGTTCAATAAAATGCTCTCGCGATATCCCTAAAAGAGTTAGACAGGCCCGTTGATTATCATTGAGTGGACCAAACACTAACTTCAACCCAGTTCTCTCGGGTAGGCTCCCAAAAACAAAAAGTATGGTAAGGCAATCTAATACCCAGTGCCCCCAATTGGTGCTGCTCCCAATAAAAAAACATTCGTCTGCAATCTCTATCAGCGGTGAATCAGTAAAGTCAATAAGCATTTTTGCGGTATCTTGCGATGGTTCTGTGGCAATCGCTCGAAAGATACCTTTCCCCACAATAAAATCCAACCAAAATGGATCCTCAATCAAAATATCGTTGCATCGCGAAAGCATATCAAACCTATTCCAATCTCCCAGGGAGCTGACGATAACATCTTTTGCATGTACCACATGGAAATCGTTGTTCATTTCCTGAAAATACATTTGTATCGAATCTTTCCACAAGGGAAAACTATCGTATTCTACATACTCAGGGACTCGGCTCGCCTCAAGCGCCACTTTAATGAGTTCAAAATCGTTATCGCGAGCCCACCTCAGAGTATTCTTCACGTTACAAACTTTAATCTCGCCGAGGCGTAGCGGAATATTGCGCTCGGACAACTCATTAAAAGCAGCGCGAACCAACATTGCATCATGGTCATACCCTTTCCTGAATAGATGCTGCACCAGTTCATCAAGCCCAGAGATCAGTTTACCTTGGCCAGTAGATTGTAGGTCAGCTAATGATCTACGCGCCGTATCATTATCTGGGTTCATCTCAAGGATTTTTTGATAATTAAAAATTGCCTCCTGGATACGACCTGCGTCTTTCAACATATTACCATTGAGCAATATAGCCTTCTCGTAACTACGATTGGCAGAAGCGAGGTCACCCACAGCTTTTAGTATGTTGGCATAATCCCACCACCATTGCGGCTGATTTGGCGCCAAACGCAATGATTCTTCAGTGAACGAGAGAGCCCTATCGTAATGTGATTGCTCAAATTCGATGATTCCGATTTGATGTAATGCGACGGCATGGGTGGGATTCAACGACAAAATACTCTGGTATATCTTCTCTGCCGCCGCAAGATTTCCATTTTGTTGTTGCTGTACTGCTTGTTGCAACCATGATTCAATGGTCGACATAAAGTACTCTCAATGCTAAAAGTAATACGCCCCGAAACGTTCCAAATCAAAGCTTATCATGTAGTTAAACGGGAATCACCTGGCGTACGCCTACCCAGGTTGCACCAAATTAGAACCATCAATGCGATAACCCGCGTTTGTTACACCACATCGCCCCTGCTAGAGCCACAGACGCCACTGATGCGTCCAACACGATGACCACGACCCGAAAGGGAATACTTCCGGTCACGCCCGAACCAGGGGTAGCCATATCCTCTCAAGTTACTACCCAACGAGCCGCTAAGTCGTCATTCCGGCCAGGGATACCGGGACCCAAGATACCAAGTTACCGCCATCATTCACTCCCGCTGAGAGTAGGCGTCGCGGCTACATTCCTGCGACCAAGATGGTCGCGCTCCCCTGGAAAATTTGAACGATTACGAGTTGCCGACTACAAGCCACGACACCCTAATTCTGGTTATGCCCTGCCAGAATGACGACTGGATAGAGCAATAGGTGGCAATTTTGATTACCCTACCACAACAACACCACCACAATAACCTATTGATGTTTATTTTATCTACGACAATTATTATTCGGTTTTGAAATGGGAAAACGGCAATACATGAGTCGTGGTTTTCATCTTCCAAAGATTTCACTAATCGCGCCTTCAATTTGCCCCATTGACAACGACACTAGAAATGTTACCCTCCCCCACTCAAATCCATATGTGATTGGATTTCCTGTCCAATATTACGGATACGATTCATGAGGAAGAAATCCATGGTACCGCAAAACCTACCGCTCTCCGCCCTTACGGCTAAATGCGGAGAGCTTCGTCATCTTATCCTTGAAACATGCATCAATGCCGGGACTGGTCATGTAACTTCATGCATGTCCTGCGTTGAAATATTGGTCGCGCTCTATCACGGCGGATTGCTTAGAGTAGATCCTGCCAACCCAAAATGGGATGATCGTGATCGTTTTATCCTGTCCAAAGGACAGGCAAGCCCGGCGCTTTATTGCACGCTTGCTGACACTGGTTTTTTTGATCGCGCCGAACTAAAGAAATTTGCACAACCCGGCGGCATTTTCGGTGTACATTTGCAGCACTCAGTCCCAGGAGTCGAACATACCTCTGGCTCTCTCGGCATGGGTTTCGGATTAGCCACCGGATTGGCCCTTGCGGCGCGCATGGATCGCCGCAATCACATGGTATTCGCCCTGCTGGGAGATGGCGAACAATATGAGGGTTCGATCTGGGAGACAGCGATGTTCGCGGCCCATCATCGCCTCAACAATCTCGTGACGATAATCGACCGCAATTATCTCTGCACCACCGACTTCACCGAGAATCTAATCGGGCTGGAACCCCTCGACGACAAATGGCGGAGCATGGGTTTCTCGGTCAAGCGGATCGATGGCAACGACATTGGGCAAGTAATTGATGCCTTACGTCATGCACGGTCGCGACGTACCGACCGTCCACTGGTAATCATCGCAGATACTACCAAGGGACAGGGTATCGATTGCATGTCCTACGAACCGATCTGGCACGGCGCAGCCCCTAGTGGGGCAATGGCCGAGCAGGCACGGACCGACCTGAAGAGGAGCTTCCACGAATGAGCACCCCCCAACTTTCCCAGCGTGATGCCTTTTGGAACAAGGTGTGTGAGATTGCCCGCGAAAATCGTGACGTCATCATAATCTCAGCGGATATGGGCGCCCCAGCCCTGGATACTATCCGACACGACCTCCCCCAGCAGTTTATTAATGTCGGTATCGCCGAGCAGAACGCCATCGTGGTCGGCTCTGGGTTGTCCATGGCTGGCAAGACTGTATTTGCCTATGCCATCGCCCCATTTATTACTTTGCGCTGCCTGGAACAGATTCGCGTCCAGAATTGCATGATGAAGATACCGCTGACGCTAGTCGGGGTCGGTGCTGGTTTCGGTTATCAGGACTCGGGTCCAACCCATCATGTACTAGAAGACCTGGCGGTAATTCGAGCATTCCCAACTATCGAGGTGGACAGCATATCTGATTGCGTAATGGCCGCTGCGGTAGCCGAAAGCTCAATCCGTGACCGCCGTGTCAACTATGTCCGACTGGATCGCCAGATACTGCCAAACCTGTATCAGCCCGGTCACAATTTCCGCGTTGGTTTGCAGACCCTGCGTTCAGGGGATGGAATCGTATTAATCGGTACCGGCAGCACTACCCACACCGCACTCAACATTGCTGACGCCTTCGCTGAACGTGGAAAACGGCTTGGCGTTATTGATCTCTACCGCCTGCCGGTTAATCGAGGAGCACTGGTCGAGGCCCTTCAAGGCGCTCGCCAGGTAGTAACCATTGAGGAGCATTTCCTAGCTGGCGGCATGGGCGGTGCGGTTGCCGAAACCCTGTTAGATGCCGGATTGTCGCTACCGCTACGCCGCCTCGGTCTACCCAATGAAAAGGGATACTGCTACATCTATGGGGGACGCGAAACTCTGCGCGAGTATTACGGCATTTCCCTGCCGCAACTAATCTCCGTCGTGGAGACACTGCTGTAACATCCTATATCGTAACCGTTCACCCCTCCCGTTGAGAGAGGGAGTGAACGGTTACCGGTTACCCATATCCTTCATTGCCGTCCAATCTGCCTTGGGCAGGATTCGGCCGTTACGACGCCCCCGCAATAAAACCTCTCGCCCAAATCGCGCCCGATCCCCCTGATAGTCAATATGATGAATAGTCAGATCTTGTGCCACACGGGTCAGATTGGGTGGTTCACTATCAAAGAAATGCTCAAACCATTCGGGCAGATTCCATTGGAATAGTTGCGTCACCAACGATCCACCCGTCAGTGGCGGTAGGCGTCGGCGTTGATAGGTGCAGACCTCGCTTAATTCATCAACGTCAATCGTGGTGATGCCCCGCTGATGAAGGAAAACTGGAATCAGCGTTAACAATTCGTCAATTGCCACATCGAACACTGGGGCCAGCGTTAGAAATGCAACCTCTTCCTGTTCCCAATAGAGACCACCGCTGTCCTCGACTACACTACCGCGCCCTCCCCCAGCCAATAAACTATCTACCTTGGCATAAAAAGACGCCACCACACCAGTCCAACATGGGGCCGCCACACTGCCACCGGTATCAATCAACCACATCGGTAACGCCGAATAGGGAATACCCAGGCGACGGTAAAGCCAGTCCAGCACGAATACCCCAACCTTCAGACCATGCATCAACATCACTAACCAGGACAACACCTGCATACGTCGCCAATCAGCAAGCGGCATGGTATTGGAAGCAACTAGAATATCCTCGAATTCTGGAACCCAATCGGCATCTCGAACGCTTCCATGCACTGGTATTGCCTCAATTCGACGCACCTCTAATCCAAATAGCCGCCGGTAATCGGGATTACTGAGTTCGGTATTGGGTAGCACCTGACAGATATAGAGGTAGAGCTGATTCTTGAGTCCGGTACCAAGCACAGTATCGATGCCTGCCATCCAACTGGCTGCACTCTCTCCGGGTAAACCGAGGATGAGTTCCGAATACACTGGGACCCCAGCATCATTAAAATCACGCTGCAACGCCTCCGCAACCGCCAACTTGATGTTGTCACGCTTGATGTTAAGTTGCACCACGGGTGACACACTCTGATAGCTGATGGTTATACCCTTTTCGAGGCCGTGACGATGCAGCAGCTTGCCGATCTCAAGGATGCGCTCACTGGTATTTTTACCATAACAGGTACGAAACGCCTCGGGAAAACCAGTACGCTCACGGGTCTCCACCAACTTCAGAGAGATATCGACATCCCGCTTGTGCATACCAAAATTGGAATCAGCGTTGAATATGTAGCGAATCCGGTGATCGGCCGCCCAATCGATCTCGGCAAAGGTTCGTTCCAGACTCGTAAAGCGATACTTGCGACTCAACCCCCCCTTACCCCAATAGCAAAAGGTACAGTGGAATGGACAACCGCGATTGGTCTCGATAATCGCCTGAAATTCAAGGTTGGGATAATCGGTAAACAATGACTCGTAGAGACCATGAAGATATGGTGAGGGATAGACATCAAGATTACGATTAAATGCACGCTCCTCTCCGTTTACACGAATCTCACCGGAGGCGGTACGCCATGCCACTCCAGGAATCGCGTCTAGCCCCTCCCCAATTAATAGACGTTCCAAAATATCGGCGAACGCCTCCTCGCCCTCACCCCGTACCGCCACATCGACAAATTCGTGTTCATTCATAAAACTACGCGGATCATGCGGCACCTGCGCACCACCAAAAACAATCTTGCAGTCTGGATAGCGACGCTTCACCTCCCGCGCCACCACCAGATTTAACTGTTCGTTCCATAATGCCAACGAAAAGGCCGCGACGAATGGCTGCTCATGACGTTCGATCAGACGACTCGGCACATCGATATAGAAATGATACGGACGAAAATCGAGCGTTCCATTTAGCGCAGTTCGAGTCAGGGCATAGGCCTGCAACAGCCCCGATACCAATGGCAGGTAAGAGGCTCGTCCCATTAACAGGTTATACTCGTTAAAATAAACCCGAGGCAAAGGCATAGCATCCCCCGTCATCTAAATAGGCGGTAATCATTCGCCCTCTCTCCGTGGGAGGGGGAGTGAATGGTTACAATAGATGAATCTTATCCCGGACTAGTAATTCGGACGCCATACTACATAGCTATGGCCATCATGGAATCGACTGCCGTAGGTACGGCGCAGATCAAGAATAGTTATTCGACCTTCACTCTCAAGCGTGCGCAGGCGCGTAACCCAACCGTGTAAGTAGCCACGCTTGCGGTCATAGCGTAGTGCTAATTCGTCCAAGAGATGTGCCGGGTCATATAGTTCGTTAAAAGTATCAACATTAACCACCACCGCCGGTCGATTAGCCAGTAGAAAGTTAAGAAACGCTTCAAACTGGGTTCCCAATTGCTCCAAGGAACCGATGGTGATTACCCCGGCGTCTGGCGCCAAGGTAACGGCGGGATCTGGGTGGAACATATCGAACACCCGCCCCTGGATCAAATAGCCATGGTGGCGCGCCATCTCGGCGATGATCTCACGAGATGCCGCAGCCCAGTCATAACCAAACAGCGGCCGCCCCGGATACAGTTGTGCTGCTGGCACCAAATTTTGTGCTGTACCACATCCGAATTCATGAATCTCGCTGGTTCCGGCAAACCAACGCACGTACAACCAAGTTACCAGCAGATGGATATAACTAACATCGAAATTTAGGGAGAGTGGTTGAATAAAGTCGCCCAACATTCGCACTGGTTCACCCCGCCGCACAAATCGAGGCACCAGTGCCGCCAAGTCATAACCGGAGCGGCGGAATTCTTCCAGGTTTTCGGACCATCCAGACTCCCAGCGGGCGTGACGATGAACGCCTGCCATCTCCAGAGGTTGATCGAGTTCCCGCAATGCTGCAAGAATAAGCGCATCACGCGCCGCTCCTTCGGGCCTGACATACCGGAAATCCGATTGAGCGAGAACGGCCCGCACCGATTCGGGTATCGCCTCAGCAGAAACGCCAAAATGCCTCGAGATCTCGGTAAGGTCATAGGTCAGTACCTTTCCCGTCGATGTAATCTCCTGCGTATTATCTTTAATGCTAATCGTAGTCAAACTCCTCTCCTAGGCTAATACAGCAACCCGCCCTCTACTCCCACCTCTGATTGTCTGCAACCGCTTGGATAATCAGCGGTATTCACCCGACTAAGGCGTTAACGAAACGATCAATTGCCCCCTTGGGCCACCAGCATAAAGTTGCACATCCACAGTTTTGAAGTGATTGAATGTAGGGACGCAACTTTACGCTGGTGGCTCCCCTTGGTTATGAAATCTCGTTATTGCTCAAGAATTTTGCGCTTCAACGGGATCGCCACCATACGTGCAATATGATCAACAACCCCCTGCCCAAACTTGTCGCGCACCATATCAAGATAGGGGGGATGGGTGAAATAGGTATTCCAGGCCCGGTCGCGGAACCCCAGTATATCCGCAGCACTGCAATAATCATTGGCGAGCGGCAGTGTTTCATAACCATGCTGGGAGAAATGATGCCATTGTTTCGGAAGTTCCCGCCCTTCGCGTATCGCCAAGTCGTAGAGCTTCGACCCCGGATAGGCCATCGCTGAATAGAAATTAATAAATTCACATTTGAGATTAAGCGCCAGATCGAGTGTCTGCTGCATGCGCTCGATGGTGTCGTCGGGCAGGCCGAAGACATAATTGCCGATAATATTGATACCCGCGCCTTGGATACGTTGCGCCGTCTCGATAATATCTTGGTTGGAAAACTTCTTCTCAGCGCCGTCACGCACATAGTCACTGGCGCTTTCGATCCCCAGACAGATCCAGTTAACCCCCCCCGCCTTCAATTTGTCGAGCAATTCGTCGTGCATGGTATCAACCCGACCATAGGCCCAGATATTGACCTGATAGTCGCGTTGGGCTAGCAATTCGCAGATACCGGCAACATGACGCTTGTTGAGGACAAACATCTCATCGACAATCTTGATATTCTTGACCCCGTAGCGCGCCACCAAATGATCGATTTCAGCGACCACAGTTTTAGGGCTCCACATACGGTAAACTGATTTACCAAAAGGGGCGTTAATGCAACAAAAGTTACATTTGTACGGACAGCCGAGAGAGGTATGGATTGAGGCGTAGGGTTGGCGTTCTCCGATGTGGGTAAAGCAGTGCCAGTTGTGGGCACGATAACGCTCCATGGGTAACAGGTCCCAGGCGATCCCCGGCATTTCACGATCAAGATCGGTCACCAAGGGTTCGTTGGTCTCAGGACGAATGATTTGTCCGTCGCGGCGCCACCATAGGCTAGGCACCTTACCAAAATCAGTCTCTCCCGCCGCTAAAGCCGCTATTGTTTTAACAATGGTGACTGGTCCCTCGCGGTCGCAGACAAAATCAATAGCCTCATCCTCCATGGTGCGCTCGGGTAATGCCGCAGGATGGGTGCCCGTGAATAGGATCTTAGCGTCCGGGGTCTGCTCCTTGATCAAACGAGCAATCTTTCCGGCAGACCCCATATTCTGGGTCGAGGCCGAGGGCTGAAAACCATAGACTGGGATCACGATTAATTTTGCCTGAACATCTTCGACCGCAACCCGGGCAGCCTCGGCAGCGGTGGTACCCATCGCCGGGGTGTCATAAATAGCAACCCGGTAACCACGTTGACGGGCAAAGGTGGCAAACAGGCCAGCAAATACCGGCGGTTCGATTGCGGAAAACTCATCGCCCAGGTCTTGATAGATCTGGCGGCGATCACCGGGGTTAATTAACAACAGGTCAAGATTTTCAGCCATCAAGTACCTCTCCACAGGGACGGTTCGGAGGCAGCTTCATCGACGATAATGCCGCCATTGGACTCCAAACGAAATAATACTCCGATCAGAGATTAAACCTTGCTGCGTAGCCACCTATTCCTGTGGCATACGTCGATGCCAATCGGTTGCCTGCTGGTAACAATGGGCAACGTTGAGCAATTTCCCTTCTTGCCAATAACCACCGATAAGTTGCAACCCAACCGGACGCCCATTTACAAAACCCGCAGGCATCGATAGGCCCGGCAACCCCGCGAGGTTAACCGCAATGGTATAGATATCGGACAAATACATCGTTACCGGGTCTGCCGTCTTCTCGCCAAGATTAAAGGCCACCGTTGGAGAGGTTGGCCCAAGAATCACATCCACCTCATCAAACGCCTGACGGAAATCATCACTAATCAGCCGACGCAACCTCTGGGCCTTGAGATAATAGGCATCGTAATAACCCGCCGACAGCGTATAGGTACCAATCATAATGCGCCGTTTGACTTCTGCTCCAAAACCTTCGCTACGCGAACGGGTATAGAGGTCTAATAGATCCCGAGGCTGCTCACAACGATGACCGTAGCGTACCCCATCGTAGCGGGCCAGATTGGAAGATGCCTCGGCCGGGGCGAGTACGTAATAGGTTGGTACCGCCAAGTGAGTATTCGGTAAACTTATTGATTTGACTATCGCCCCCAGGCGTTCCAAAACTCGCACGGCATCCTGAATCACCGTTGCAACGCGATTATCTAATCCATCTCCGAAGTATTCGCGGGGTAGACCAATACGCAACCCGGTCAACGGTGCATCAATACCCGCCACATAATCAGGCACCGGTCGATCCAAGCTGGTTGAATCCAGTGGGTCAAAACCAGCCATCGCACCGAGCAAGAGGGCACAATCCATAGCGTTTTGGGCGAGGGGACCGCCCTGATCTAAAGACGAGGCGAAGGCAATCATTCCGTAGCGCGACACCCGCCCATAGCTCGGCTTGATGCCGGTAATGCCGCACAATGCTGCAGGTTGGCGAATGGATCCACCGGTATCGGTACCCGTAGCAGCTGTGACCATCCGCGCCGCTACCGCCGCCGCCGAACCTCCCGAGGAGCCACCTGGTACGGCGTTCAAGTCCCAGGGGTTGCGAACCGGGCCATAAAAGCTGGTCTCATTGGAAGACCCCATGGCGAATTCATCCATGTTGGTCTTGCCCACCATCACCACCCCCGCCTGTTGGAGGCGGGTCACGACGGTAGCATCATAGGGGGCAACAAAGCGGTCCAACATCCGCGAACCGCAGGAAGTTCGCACCCCCTTCGTGCAAAAAATGTCTTTGTGGGCGAGAGGGATACCCAGCAAGGAGCCACGCTCGCCTGCTGCGCGGCGCGCATCGGCCGCATCGGCCTGGGCCAGGGCAAGGTCGGCAGTTACAGTGATAAAGGCATTGAACCTGCTGTCCAGGGCGACGATGCGGTCTAGGGTCGCCTGGGTCAGTTCTCGGCTCGAAAATTCACCGGCGGCGAGACCAGCAGACAGTTCAGTAAGGGTTTTATCGTACATGGCGGGCAGATTACTCGATGACCTTGGGGACCAGATACAGGCCTTCTTCGGCCATGGGTGCAATACATTGGAAGAGTGCACGCTGGTCATCCTCAGCCACCCGATCGGGGCGAAGGCGCTGAGTGGCATCCAAGGGATGGGCCATAGCAACCACCCCTGCAGTGTCCACTACCTCCATCTGACGTACAAATTCCAGGATACTGGACAACTCCCGGGCATAGCGCGGGATATCCTCTTCGGCGATGACCAAGCGCGCCAGGTGGGCAATCCGTTCCACATCGGCTCTCTGCAAAGACATGCGATCTTCCTCGGCAAGGGGGCATAAGGTTCAGGAAAAACTTACGCGCAGGTTATTACAAACGCTTGCTAATTTGAATCCCCATAAAATGATTTCCTACAACGGGGGCAAGCTCAACATCTTTATAAGGCTTAGTAAAGAACCACCCAGCAGCGATACCTAGCACCGCCCCACCAATCACATCCTTGCCCCAGTGCTCTCTACTTTCAATCCTGCTCCATCCTACCAACGAGGATGCAAGATATGCAGGGGCGCCATAAAACCATCCGTAACGATTCTGGATAAAGGCAGCAGCAGCAAAGGACGAAGAGGTATGAAATGACGGGAAGGAATGCCCTTCTCCATTTGGACGCTGTTCGTTAATGGCATACTTTAATCCAAAGGTAACGACAGTTGCGACACCATAACTCTCGGCAAATTGAATAGCTCCGTTTCTATCCGCGTAAGACATCGCCATTATCAACGCTGCCCCTGGAAGGGCAACCGAGATTCCCTCTCCAACGGTTCTAATCGTATCTGATGCTTCAACTTTACCACTAGTCAAAAAGGCCAACGCTACCGTGCCAACCATCAAAGATATTTTCATCATTCACTTCCGGTGATAATTCAAAAAGGGGAAATATCAATAAAAGAGTAAGCGGTTACAATTATCTTAACCCAAGTTGCTACCCCGCGCGATTTTCTCCCCTCTCCCGGAGGGAGAGGGGCTTTTTCGTTTCTCACCGCATAGGTGGCAACTTGGGTTATCTTAAGATGCAATTCTTTCTGCTTCGTTACTTTTTCCTAACTCGGTCATACGACAATGTTGCCAGGCGGGGATTGCAGCTTGAGCCAATTCTAGGGACGCAGGAATACCAATATCAAGAAAGAAACCATCATAGATAGTACCGGTGAGGCAACCTTCACGCGCCAACGCCGGAAAAATATCGGTCTCTATGGACAATGGGGTACGATCGATACGCGCAAGTAGTGATTTTGATACCACATAAACTCCTCCACTAATCAGCGACGAGCCACGTGGACCTCGTTCAGAGAAAGTAACAATCCGCTCACCATCGATAATTACTGCACCCGAACGACTCGCATCATCTACGCGACGCAATGCCAGATGGGCCAAACTACCTGCGATACTAGCGCGCCGCGCTAAATCTAATAAGTCAACATCAAAGATAGAGTCGCCATTGAGCATAAAGAAACTATCGTCCAATCTATCGGCGGCGGCGGCTAATGCCCCTGCGGTTCCTGCCGGGCTACCTTCCACAACCCAGGAGACGGTAGCATGG
>CAUYTY010000212.1 GCA_963575655.1 Gammaproteobacteria bacterium
ATCGTTACATCATTCCCACGCTTCGCGTGGGAATGCATCCCGCGACGCTCCAGCGTCGCGTATCTCGAAACGTTGGGGCGCATAATGAATAAAGTCCTGTGGTCATTTTTGTTATTCCTAACCTGCCTCTCGGTACCAGCGGCCCCTTTATCGATTGAAAAAGTCCCGCAATCGCTTAAACCTTGGGTTGATTGGGTGCTATCCGATCAAACAGATTATGAATGCCCGTTTGAGTACCGTAATTATTCTAAAAGCTGTCGTTGGGCAACCTCATTAGGCCTGGAGCTCAGTAATCAGCATGGCAGTTTTACCAGCAGTTGGCGACTCTATCGTGACGATTGGGTAACACTCCCCGGCGAGGCCAAACATTGGCCGCAACAAGTGAGCGTGAATGGAAAAACCGGGTTGGTACAAGAACACTTCGGGCAACCCGCAATAAAACTAGGCGCTGGTCTCTATACGATTAACGGCGAGTTCTTATGGGAGACCATCCCCGAAAGTCTCCAAATTCCTGCAGAGAGTGGTTTGATCAACCTCAAGATTAACGGCAAGACTGTTGCCTATCCCGCGACTAAAGATGGCGCGGTATGGTTAAAGGAAAGCGACATCGGACAGAAAAAGCCGGAAAATCTCCAAAACAGATTGGACCTACAGGTTTTCCGACAGATCAACGATGATGTGCCCCTGCAATTGACTACTTATCTGGCCTTAGAGGTATCTGGTCAACAGCGCGAGATCAGCTTCCCGTATATGTTGCTAGCGGAATTTATCCCCATTTCTTTACAAAGCCAGTTACCTGCCAAGATTGAGACGGATGGTCATTTATCGGTGCAGGTCCGTCCGGGGCGTTGGTCGATAAAATTGTCGGCACGCCATCCGCGCCCCTTGGACGAATTAAGTTTGTCTATCAAAGATAGCAACTGGCCGGCGACGGAGATCTGGGTGTTTCATGCCCAACCCGCCCAACGCCTAGTCGAGGTCGAAAACCTACTAGCCATTGACCCCAGTCAAACTAACCTACCGGAAGAATGGCGACGCCTGCCTGCGTATCAAATAGAACAAGGGCAAACCATGAGATTTAAAACTATCCGCCGTGGCGACCCTGAACCAGAACCGAATAATCTAAACCTCACTCGTAAACTATGGTTAGACTTTGATGGGCAGGGTTACACCATTCAAGATGAGATTCAAGGAAAACTGACCAACGGTTGGCGTCTGACTGCATTAGAAGAAACACAACTGGGCCAAGTTAAGCTCAATGAAGAAAACCAGTTAATTACCCAACTACCTGGCTCTAGCCAGCAAGGGGTGGAGGTACGTAAGGGGGATCTGGCATTAAAGGCCGACAGTCGCTTTACCAATAATATTCATCACATGAGCGCGATTGGTTGGCAACAAAGCTTTCACCAAGTGAATGCCACGCTCAATCTACCGCCTGGTTGGCGTTTATTGGCAGTGACTGGGGTAGATAATGACCCGAATAGTTGGATCTCCCAGTGGACGCTACTCGATTTGTTTGTGGTATTGATTGTGGGGCTGGCGATGGGTCGCCTCTGGGGGCCTTACTGGGGGGCGTTCGCTTTAGTGAGTCTCACCTTAATTTGGCACGAAGACGAGGCCCCGCGTTTTATTTGGCTCAATATTTTAGCGGCGTTGGCATTGATCCGCGTATTACCACCCGGTCGCCTTTTGACAGCGGTGCAGTGGTATCGCAATATGAGTTGGGTGGCGTTAATCATCATCGTCGTGCCATTTCTGGTGGAACAGGTACGTATTGGTATCTATCCGCAACTAGAAAGACCGTGGCAACCCATTACTCAGCCGAATTATTCGCAAGACCAGGCAATCAATCAAGCCATGTCGTATCCCGTCGCTGTCCCTTCTGCCCCTGCTCCTGTCGCTGAAGCAGAGACGGCGTTATCCGGATCGGAACCGGTACAACAATATGCAAAGGAGGAATCAGTTCCCGCAGAGTTAAAGGCCGCAAGTCCACCAGAGGTAAAGGGAAGAATGGCGCTAAGAGGGAAAACCAAGGATGATGTCTTTGACTATATGAGTAGTTATTCGAGAAAATCGGTTAATTTTAATCGTATCGATCCCAACGCCAATGTGCAAACTGGTCAAGGCGCACCACAATGGCAATGGAGCTCCGTGTATTTTTCCTGGAATGGGGCGGTTGATAGTGAACAACAGGTTGGATTCTGGTATTTGAGCCCCACCATGACCATGTTGCTTAATTTTTTACGAGTGATAATGGTGTCAGTACTGACGTTATTAATGTTTAACGTGCTGCGAAGATTTAGTTTCACCTTCCCTAAAATTCTGTTGCTGGGTCTGTGTATCCTGCCGTGGTTGGGGCAACCAACCTCCGATGTGTATGCTGAGGAATTTCCCAGCAAGGAATTGTTAGACGAGTTAAAAAGTCGTTTATTAGAGACCCCTGACTGTTTGCCTTCCTGTGCGCAGATTCCACACATGGAGGTCGTGATAATGCGGAAAGGATTACCCTGCGTCTTCAGGTACATGCCCAAAAAGAGGTCGGCATTTTGTTACCGGCCGCCCATCAAGAATGGTTTCCGCAACAAGTGACTGTGGATGGTCAGACAGCAGGCGCAATGTTACGCGATGAACACGGGCAATTGTGGTTACAGGTGGATAGCGGTGTACACGAAGTGGTATTAGTCGGAGGGAATCTTGGAAAGAATAAACTCACGCTACCGCTGCCATTAAAACCGCATTACGTCAAGGTCAGTGCGAGTAGCTGGACGGTAGAGGGAGTGCATGAGGATGGCATCGCGGAAGATCAATTACAATTTAATCGTGTGCTGGAATCGGCCAGCAAACAAACCACCCAGAGTTTTGAGCAAGGGATATTGCCCGCGTTTTTGAATATAGAACGAACTTTAGAACTGGGATTGGATTGGCGGTTAACCACACGCATTACTAAAGTGGTCATGAATGATGCTACGGCAGTATTAGATCTGCCCCTACTAAAGGGCGAATCTGTTACTACGCCGGATATACGAGTAAAGAATGATCATGTCCAAGTCACCATCTCTGCCCATGACCGTCGTTTAGAGTGGCAATCCATTCTGGAGAAGACTCCCCAGCTTGAGTTAGTCGCCTCGGAAACTAGCCAATGGACGGAGGTGTGGCGAGTCGATGTAAGTCCGATCTGGCATCTCCAAATCTCAGGTATTTCAGTGGTACACCATCAGGACCAACAAGGGCATTGGCTTCCTGAATGGCGACCTTGGCCTGGTGAAAAGGTAATCCTACAGATCAGCCGTCCCGAGGCAATCAATGGGCGGACTCTGACCATCGATAACAGTGAAATAACTGTCAAACCAGGTAAACGTTCTCAAGAGGTAAGTTTGGGGCTAACGATTAGAAGCTCTAAAGGTAGTCAACATACCTTGAAATTGCCAGACAATGCAATTTTACAATCGGTATTAATTGACGGGGGGATCCAACCTATTCGCCAGAGAGGGGCTGAGGTCACGTTTCCGATTAAGCCCGGAAAACAACGCATTGTGATTAACTGGCGGCAAATGACCGGGATGACCACTTTATTTTATACACCACAGGTGAACCTAGGCGTGGATAGCGTCAATAGCCATGTTGAGGCTACGGTGGGAGAGGATCGTTGGGTATTGGTAACCGCAGGGCCACGATTTGGGCCAGCGGTTTTGTTTTGGGGGATGTTAGTAGTGATTGCGCTGTTGTCGGTGGGCTTGGGAAAGATTAGCCTGACTCCGTTAAGACATTGGCAATGGTTTTTGTTATTGGTAGGATTGAGTCAAATTCCGGTGATGGCAGCGTTGTTGGTGATTGCTTGGTTGATGGCGTTGGGATGGAGGGCTCGACAAGTATCCGAGATAAATTCGAGATTTAATGGGATCCAAATTGGTCTAGGTATCCTGACGTTGTGTGCGTTGACCTTATTATTTGTTGCCGTTCAGCAGGGATTATTGTCTACTCCTGAGATGGAAATTATGGGGAATCAATCAAGTAGTTTTAATCTGCGTTGGTATCAAGACCATACTGGTGAATTGTTACCGACTGCGCTGATTGTCAGTGTGCCGTTAATTGGCTATCGGTTGTTAATGTTGGTATGGTCACTGTGGTTGGCTGCATCCTTGTTGGACTGGTTAAAATGGGGCTGGACTTGTTTTTCTAGCGGTGGTTTGTGGCGGGAGATAGAAAAGAAAAAGAAAACAAAACCGGAGGAATCACCCGTATAAGAAGGTAATCGTTTCTCCCTCCGTTGGGAGGGGGAAATGAACAGTTACGTGGTATATAACCCAAGTTGCCACCTATTCAAAATTCGATATTGCATTCAATCCCCCCTCAATCCCCCCCGTAAACGGGGGGGAGGTCTATGGCTTACTCCCTCCCCGTTTACGGGGAGGGTTGGGGAGAGGTGGCAACTTGGGTTATATAAATTTCTCTCGAACTTGGATTGCTGTGTCTCTATGTGTCTTGCCATCCCAATGAGAATTATCGCCATCGATGGTTTCACCGCACGCTGTGAGGCTAAGGGTGTTTTCCGTGATGTTTCGCTTTTTATGATGCAGGACGAGGTACTGCAGATCGACGATTTTGTTATGGTACATGTGGGCTACGCTATCCAAAAAGTGGAGGCGACGGAGGCACGTACCACTTGGGAGCTGCTCGACAAAATCTTTGAAGAGACTACCGATGCATGAACTAGCGGTGGCGTATGCGTTAGTAGAACAAGTGGAAATGTTAATCCATCAGAATCAGGCGCAGCGTGCAACCCATATTTATCTGCGCATTGGCCCCCTGTCTGGGATAGTCCCTGAATTGCTAAGCGACGCAATTAGTATAGTGGCGGCGAGCAGTCGCATGGCGGGGGCAGAATTGGAAATGACCCGAACCTCGATTCGGATATACTGTCAGGTATGTGAAGCGGAGGACGAGGTCGAAATCAATCGTCTACTCTGTCCGAGTTGTGGTAACTGGCACACCAAAATGATTAGTGGCGACGAATTGCTACTAGAGCGCATCGAACTAGAAGGAGATGATTAATGTGTGACACCTGCGGTTGTAACCTTACCCCTGGCAATCACCACCTTGCCCATCACGCTGTCGCAAAGGATACGACCGCTGTTACCGTATTGAAGGGATTGCTGGCCAAAAACAATGAACAGGCCACGCATAACCGGGAACATTTAGACGCGCATGGGATTCTTGCCATCAATCTTATGTCCGCGCCTGGTTCCGGTAAGACCGCTTTACTAGAGGCTACCCTCAGCGCACTCAAAGGCGAATTTATCTGCGCTGTTATTGAAGGCGACTTGGAAACAGAAAACGATGCTGAACGGATTCGTGCCAAGGGGGTACAGGCGCACCAGATCGTTACCGGTACCGCCTGCCACCTAGATTCGCATTTAGTACATGATGCTTTGCATCACATGGATTTGGACGGTGTTGATATTCTATTCATTGAGAATGTCGGGAACTTAGTTTGTCCTGCTAGTTTCGATCTTGGGCAACATTTTAATCTCGTCCTGCTTTCGGTCAGCGAGGGCGATGACAAACCCGCGAAGTATCCGGTGATGTTTCGAGTCGCGGATGCTTTGCTCATTACCAAGACAGACCTATTGGTGGTGCTCGATGATTTTGATCCCGCCAAGGTGGAACGACACCTACGTAACTTAGCCAATCCTGCACCAATATTTCAGATCTCCGCACGCAAGGGGCTTGGTATGGATACCTGGCTGAATTGGCTACGTACTCAATTGGCCACGCAACGCAAATCTAGACGTGCCTTAAACATTGAACATCATTAATCTTGCGGATTACAAACTCGAAGTGCAACTCTTGAATTAATAGGACAGCAATCTTCACGCATCGCCATATGACCCTTGAAATCCATTTGCCGCAAGTCATTGGGGGCGGGAGGTTCAAACCGGCACTAGGGAATGTATTTGGCGCTTTCCATCACTAGCCATTAAGTTAAGGAATTTTTATAACAAATAGTTATCGATTCACAAGATCCGCATGGAAGGCCGCCACACATCGGGCTGTCGGTTACATGGAGCCCAGGGCACGATCGACGAATTGCGTCCTCGGTGGCTACAAAACACAAAATTGGAGTTTTCGGCCAAACACTACGTAACCCAAGTTGCCACCTACTTGCTCCCTCCCCAGCCCTCCCCGTAAACGGGGAGGGAGTAGGCCGCAGACCTCCCCCCGTTTACGGGGGGATTGAGGGGGGACGATTGGATGCGATCCCGAGTTTTGAATAGGTGGCAACTTGGGTTACGTAGGAACGTAGCAACGATGCGTAAGAACAGGCACCGCAGGTTAAGTGGGTAGCCAGGATTCCCGTTTTATCTACGAATTGCGACCTGCCTCTATTCATCAAGCGCATTTCGAATCTGATCACGTAGAGCGGTAGCCCCTTTATTAATCGCACGACAAAGCGCTGATTGCCACTGCTCTTTCAGTTCGTTTAATTTAAATGAATACAGAACTCCACGGGAAATTGCCGCATATGCCCCTAGGCCATCCATGCCAGAACCAGCCTTGATTGCTTCCATACTTCCCTTTTGCGCACCAATACCAGGCATCAAGAAAAGTGCACGAGGCGCTATTTTCCTCAACCGTACAGCAGCTTCAGGATAGGTCGCACCTACCACCAAACCAACGCGCGTGTATCCTGATTTAGTCTTTTCACCCTCGCCAAGGGTATGTGACAAAGCGGCAACACGCTCATACACACTTTCGCCACTCACTAACTTTAGGTCTTGAAGTTCTTGCGAAGACGGATTGGATGTCTTCGCCAAAACAAACAGACCCGCACTAGGCTCAGTATCGAGAAACGGCCGGATTCCATCAGAACCCAAATAAGGATTAATCGTAAGAGCATCGACCTGCCATGGATTGGCGACAATTCCACGGTAATCTCGGTGCGCTAACCAGGCTTTTGCATATGCAACAGCGGTATGTTCAATATCGTTACGCTTCGCATCGAGAATACACAACAACCCTTGGGAACGAAGCATCGCAATGGTATCTTGCAGTGCCAGTAGACCTTCTATGCCATATTGTTCATAGAACGCAATTTGCGGCTTGAAAGCAACGGCAACCTCCGCAGTGGCCTCAATCACCAGCCGATTAAATTCCTTGATTGCCTCGCGTGGAGACCATTCACCCATTTGCAAAGGAAATTGACGAATGTCAGGATCCAACCCCACAATAAGCCGAGAGTCGATATTTTTAGCTCGGGTAACAAGTTTGTCAGGAAAGCTAATTGGTCGATCTGATTCGGGAAGATCCGATACTGTATCTTGCTTCCAAGTTACCGTTCTAATCATTTCTGAAACACTCCGCGCACTCAGCAAATTATCGTTGAAGAAACCGGGGACTATTGCGCCCCCGCTGTCAATTTAGCTAAACAGTAATCTGCTACAGGTTGGACTTTGGACAACGTAGTTATCTCCATTATTGTGTGGCACATGGAGAGGAGGGCTACATCGGCATGATTTCCATGGATTAGTAAATTATTCTAGGGATCAATATCATGCCTAGTGATAATTACTCGGGCTTTTGAGCTACAGCACTGATCGCATCGAACCCCGAGCAATTGTTCGCGCAAGTCTCGCCTCTGGTGGCGCTGAGGCAGACATCACCAACTTTGTCCAAAGTCCAATTTAGAGATCGTCCCAATTATTAACAAACCGCTGGTGGGTCTTGGTTACGGTGCTTTAGTGGGAACGGCAGCGGGGATCACCGGGACTTTTGTAACAACGTCGGCGTTTTGTGCGCGGTGGCGCAAGGCATGGTCCATCAAGACGATGGCCATCATGGCCTCAACGATAGGCGTGGCGCGGATGCCTACACAGGGGTCATGACGACCCTCCGTAACTACCTCTACGGACGCACCAGTCCGGTCGATGGTCCGTCCTGGTATGCGTAGGCTGGAGGTGGGCTTGAAGGCGACGCTCGCCACAATCTCTTGGCCCGAGGAGATCCCCCCGAGAATGCCGCCGGCGTGATTCGATAGGAAACCCGCAGGGTTCATCTCGTCACGGTGTTCGGTACCACGCTGGCTGGCTGCGGCAAAACCGGCCCCGATCTCGACCCCTTTCGCGGCGTTAATGCCCATCAGAGCATGGGCCAGGTCAGCATCCAAACGGTCAAAAACGGGCTCACCCCAGCCGGGCGGTACCCCAGTCGCTACTACCGTGATCCGTGCCCCGATGGAATCACCAGATTTACGCAAGGCATCTAGATAGGCCTCCATCTCTGCCACTTTATCGGGGTCAGGACAAAAGAAGGGGTTGTCTTCCACTGCCGCCCATACCACACGCTCGACGCGGATCGGACCGAGTGCCGCAAGGTAGCCTCGGACTTCGACTCCATAACGCTCCCGTAGCCATTTCTTAGCGATGCCCCCAGCGGCGACACGCATCGCCGTCTCTCGGGCGGAGGCACGTCCACCACCACGCGGGTCACGTACCCCGTATTTCTGTTGATAGGTGTAGTCGGCGTGACCAGGACGAAAACGATCCGCGAGGTTAGTGTAATCCTTCGAACGTTGGTCTAGGTTTTCGATTAATAACCCGATGGGTGTACCTGTGGTACGCCCTTCAAACACCCCGGACAAAATGCGTACCAGATCGGGCTCACGACGTTGAGTGGTATGGCGCGAAGTACCCGGACGCCGTCGATCCAGGTCACGTTGAAGGTCTTCTTCGGACAGAGATAATCCCGGTGGGCAGCCATCGACAATGGCCCCTAAAGCCGCCCCATGGCTTTCGCCAAAAGTGGTAACGGCGAATAGTTTACCGAGAGTATTTCCAGACATAGCGGACAACACCTCATCAGTGTCCCCGAGAAACCTCGCCCTTCAGGGCGGGGAGGAAAGGGGACGGTTTTTTCCGCCCCGTTGGATAGCAAAATCTTTAAAGTTGCCGGTCTTTCCCGGCTGTCAGCCCGTAAGGGCCTAGTGACGCACACCTTGCGGTGTGGCTCCCCTCGCTCGCTTATTCGTGGGTTTTTGTACCCTTTCGGGTCCATCCTTGGCAGCAGCACTGGCTTCGACCCCGTATGCCTGTTTAACCACTGACCGCAGTGTCCGGAACTGAGGAAGCATCCCGGAGTGCCTATTGCACCGCTTGCGCGGATTCCACGATAAGGTCTCGTCGCAAAGCGACGGAGCTGGTCAACTTCAAGACTCGCTTTCACAAGCCTCGCCCTTTAGGGCGGGGTAGTTGACATTCTAAATTCGGCGTTATGCCGCTAATCTACTAACTCAAGTGGCTAACTATGGATCGGTCCCACCGCCATCCCGGCACTCCCTGCCGGAACGACAGATAGCTAGTGACTTGGATTACCTAATCGTTTTCAGTTCAGCGTTTCATCTTCGCTAAACGTGTTGAGGCAAGCTGCGCGGCAGTACTCTGAGGAAAGCGGGCAACGACATCTTCCAAGGTCTTTCTGGCTTCAGCTGTTTGATTGAGTTCGTATTGGATATAACCAATCTTGAGCAGAGCATCCCCCGCTTTGGAAGAACTGGGATAACCGTCGATAGCACGCTGAAACTCCGGGCTGGCCTCTTTGAAACGACGAGTGACGTAATAGGCCTCTCCGATCCAATATTGACCATTGCCCGCAAGTTGACTCTGTGGATAATTCCCCAGGAACGTGCGAAAGCCTTTAATCGCCTCATCGTAACTGCCTGAACGTAGCTGGCTAAAGGCAGTATCGTAGGCGGACTGCTCCTCCGTATTGACCGCCGCTACCTGCTGGCGAGATGACTGGGCGGCAGTAGCAGCCGGTGACATTCCGATCGAGGGGGCCGTCGGCGGTGCCGAGGTTGGAGAAATACTCACCGGAGGCGTCACCGCCGCAACGCTTGCCCGCCGCTCCTGCTCCTGGTACATATCTCGTTGACGGGCCTTCATCGCCTCCAGGGTGTGCGTATGAAGCTCCACTTCGCCGCGCAATTGCTGGACCTCCTGCTGCAAACCCTCAATCTGGCGCAGCATGTCCATGACGATCTGGTTAATGCTCTCGAGATTGGAGGAGGAAGCGACAGGAGCGGTCGCCTGCGCCCCGGAATTTAGGGCCAGGGCGACCACAAATCCAACCGTAATACGCCAGAGACGCGCCATCATTGCCTCCGATAGACGAGTTCAACGCGACGACTGAGTTGCCAACCCGATTCATCGTGACCAGCAGCAGCCGGGCGTTCCTCGCCATAACTTACTACCTCAAGTTGGCTAGGGGCAGCGCCATTAAGCTGCATGATCTGACGCACCGCTTGGGCACGGCGTTCACCCAAGGCAAGATTGTATTCCCGAGAACCACGCTCGTCGGTATGACCTTCCAGAATCATGCTGCTCTTAGGCGTTTTGGCTAGAAAGGCAGCGTGGGAGGCGATAATAGCCTGGTATTCGGGGCGCACATCGCTGTGATCGTAATCGAAGTAGATAATTCTCTTGGATAGAGGATTGCTGGGGTCATCAAAACTCCCCCCCATGCGATCCTCGGGATTGTAGACGCGATCCGCCCCTAATCTCGTACCACCGAGATTACTGCCTGAACCAATTCCCGTCCCATCGGCGCCACTTGCCACACTACTTCCATCAGCCGCACCCTCGGCACTTTCCTTAGTCTGATCCGTGGAGCAACCAATGATCAGTGCCACGGGTAAAGTCAATAACAACATCCGAAACCATTGAAGTCGGATACTCATAGCGAATTTCTACTCCTCTACTTTCTTGCTCAAGGGACCCCACGTGGGTTCACGCACATTATTTTCCTGCACGCCCAAGCGTTGGGGAATACGACCATCTACCGATACCACCCTCACGACACCCCGCCCCCCTTCCTCCGATGCATATATCACCATGGTTCCATTGGGAGAGAAGCTAGGGGATTCGTCTAGGCCGGATTGAGAAATCTCACGCAATACTCCCCCCTCCAGGTCCAACACCGCAATGTGGTTTGCAGAACCATTTCCATGGACGAGAACCAACCGCTTTCCGTCGGGAGAGAACTGGGCGCCCGCATTATAACTACCCTCAAAAGTGATCCGTTCTTCACGTCCACCACCAATCGACATCCGATAGATCTGGGGAGAGCCACCACGATCGGAGGTGAAAACTATAGAACTTCCATCGGGAGACCAAGACGGCTCGGTATCAATGGCGGTATTGTTGGTCAAGCGTTGGGGCGAATTACTACTCAGGTCCAAGATATAGATCTCGGAATTGCCATCTTTAGATAAAGAGACGGCAAGACGGCGTCCATCAGGAGACCAAGCGGGGGCACTGTTGGTACCGGGATAACTAGCCACCACGTCCCGCTTGCTGGTACGCAGATCCTGAACATAAATCGCCGAGCGGCGATTCTCAAACGATACATAGGCCAAACGCGAACCATCTGGCGACCACGTAGGGGAAAGAATCGGCTCCTTCGAGGTCAGAATGGTCTGGGGGTTATAACCATCGGCGTCGGCTATCTGTAAGGTATAGGTATTATTGTACCTACCCCGATTAGGACCAGCGACCACATAGGCAATGCGGGTGTTAAAGGCACCGCGTTCACCGGTCAGACGCTCATAGATGATATCCGCGATTTGATGCGCAACCCGACGCAGATTCTTGCTGGGGTCCACCGCGAAACTCAATCCGGTAAGGCGAATCCCCTTGAAGACATCGAACAGTTCGAATTGAACGGTATAGCCATTCCCCGGACCGGAAGATTGGACGAAACCAACCACTAGATTCTCGGTACCGAGTAGTCGCCAATCCTCGAAATGGACTTCAGCGGCGGCGTGCGGGTGGGCGATGATGTCCTTTTCGGGCAATGGCGAAAAACGACCGCTCCGGCGTAGATCCGCCGCAATAGTCCCCGCAATATCGACCGGAACAGAGCCTACTCCGCTCGTACCAAAAGGCACAACAGCAATGGGAAGCGCCCCCTCCTGACCACCACTAATCTCAATGGTCAAGGCATAAACTGGGGAAACTCCAAGCCCTATCAGTAAGGACAGGTACAGACATAAACGTTTAAACACGGTCGCTATCTCTCCCGTGGTTTGAATTTGAAATTGATCTCATCCTTAATGAACTTATCCGCTAAGCGAGGGTCCGGTGGCAAAGGCAGTGGCGATGCCTTATACACTGCCGCCTCCACCGAGCGGGCATAGGCTGCATCACCGTTGGTGCAATGCTTAACGGTAACACTTACCACGTCCCCCCCTGGCATTAGTTTTACATAGACATCACACGCCGCGTCGCGTTCCATTGCTGGCGGTCGTAACCAGCTCCGTTCTACCTTGCCCTGAATGGCGTTTCGGTAATAATCAACGACCCCCTGGTCCTGACGTGCCTGCTCTCCTTTGGCGACAGCATCGGCACGACCTCTCGCCTCGCGATCCAACTGTTCCCTGAGTTCATTTTCAGCATCAGCGCGATGCCGTGCCTCTTCAGTGGCTTTACGTTTCTCTTCCGCCGCTGCTTTGCGTTTGGCCTCTTCCGCCTCGGCCTTTTTACGGGATTCAATATCGGCTAACCGTTTTTCTTCCGTTTTACGTTTGGTCTCTTCTTCGGCCTTTTTACGCTTGGTCTCTTCTTCGGCCTTACGTTTTTCATCCGCCTCGGCCTTTTTACGGATTTCCTCATCCGCCTTACGCTTCTCTTCGGCGGCCTTACGTTTAGCTTCCTCAGCCTCTACTTTCTTACGGACCTCAACCTCAGCTTTACGCTTTTCCTCAACGAGGCGTTTTTCCTCCACCTTGCGTTTATTTTCTTCCTCAAGCTTACGTTTTTCATCCGCCTCAGCCTTTTTGCGAGTTTCCTCGGCGACCTTACGTTTTTCTTCCACCAGCTTGCGCTTGGCGTCCTCTAATTCTTCTTTTTTACGTGCATCGGCCTCGGCCTTACGTTTCTCTTCAGTCTGGCGCTTTTCCTCCGCCAAACGCACCTTTTCTTCCTCTACTTTCTGGCGTTCCTCGGCAAGTTTACGTTCCTCAATCACCTTACGTTTGGCGTCCTCGGCACGCGCTCGTTTTTCTTCGGCGATTCGGGTACGTTCCTCTTCAATCTGACGACGATTCTCTTCCACCTGGCGGCGTTCCTCGGCCAAGTGAGCTTTTTCCTCCTCGGTACGGCGACGCACCTCCGCCGCACGCCGTTCCTCTGCATCGCGAAGACGTCGAGTCTCCTCCTCCGCCTGACGCCGCTCCTCGGTGGCGTGTCGCGCCTCTTCGGCGAGACGGGATTTCTCTTCCTCGGCATGACGGCGCTCCTCAGCCGCCTGCTGACGTGCCCTGTCTTCCTCTTCCTTGCGGCGTTGGGTATCTTCCAGACGCTTTTCTTCAGCTTCTCGTGCCTGACGCACCTCGTCGGCCTGTTGTTCCTCGCGTCGTAGGCGTGCAGCCCGGTCATCATCCGCTTTTTGCAGACGTTTCATCTCAGCCTGGACCTTGGCTTCACTCACAATCACCGCCTCTACCACCTCCGGCGCACCAACCTCCTGCTGAAGTTTGGGACTCCAGTCCAGGTTAACGGCGAGCATCGCGAGTAGGGCGAGATGCACGGCTACCGCCAAAACGATGGCACGTACATTGTCCAGGAGTTTACGGAACACAAGACTACCTTAGATATTTTGGGAAAAGGAGTGAACGGATTACCTCTGGTCTCATTTCTTGGTTTTGCCAGGGGGAGAAAATTCCGATTGGTCGGTAATCAGCCCCACCGTAGGGGCACCCGCCTGACGGAGCAATCCCATGACGTGGACCACTGCACCATAGTCTACGGCCCGATCCCCCCTTACCAACACTTGGGTAGTAGGGTCACGGCGCAGCACCGCCGCCACCTTAGATAACAGGTCCTCGCTGCTGATTACATCATCCTGTCTGCCCATAAAATAACGCCCCTCCCGGTCCACCGACACCACCAACGGTTCCTTATTATTTTTGGGTTGTATCGGTTCGGACTTAGCAGCCCCTGGCAAATCTACTCGTACGCCCTCGGTAAGCATCGGGGCGGTGATCATGAAAACCACCAACATCACCAACATCACGTCGATATACGGCACCACGTTAATGTGGGACATCGGCTGTTTACGGGTACGGTGACGGGCCATTACTGAATTACCTGAAATGGACAGACACTAGAAAACAGAACCACCCGTAAGGCGGTGCCCTGTAAACGAATAGCAAGCTCAGTGAAAAGTTGATCGAACATTAGCTATGCACCTGACGTTGAAGGATGGTAGAAAACTCCTCCAAGAAGGTGTCGTAACGATTGATGAGTCGCTCGGTGGTATTGGCATAACGATTATAGGCAACCACCGCAGGGATGGCCGCAAATAGGCCCATCGCGGTAGCGACCAACGCCTCGGCAATCCCGGGAGCGACCTGGGATAGCGTTGCCTGATGCACATTTCCTAAAGCCCGAAAGGAGTTCATGATGCCCCAAACCGTACCAAATAACCCAACGTAGGGACTCGTGGAACCAACACTGGCCAAAAAGGAAAGATGCAATTCTAATTCGTCGATTTCTTTAGAGAGGACGACGCGCATCGCACGCTGGGCACCCTCCAATACATCCATCGGCTGGATATTGGGTTGCTTGCGCAGACGTGCGAATTCTTTGAAGCCTGCCTCAAAGATACTTTCCATTCCACTCGGTCCGTGCTTGCGCGAGGTAACCTGATTATAGAGTGCGGTTAATTCAGTACCCGACCAAAAGCGTTGTTCGAATTTATCCGCTGCTTTCCGGGCACGACTCAGCACCATGCTCTTACTGAAGATCATGGTCCACGACACCAAGGAAACCCCCAGCAGTAACCCCATGACGAGCTGCACCACAAGGCTGGCATTGAGCACCAGGCTGAGGAGAGAAAGGTCATTCGACACCACGGATCTCCGTAACAAGGTTTGCAGGTAAGGGACGGGGCCGCAAAGTAGTGGCGTCCAGACAGGCCACCTTCACTTTCCCCGTACAAAGTGGCTGGTCATCTGCCCCAGAGTAACGAACCTCCTGAGAAAAGACCAAGCTCACTCGATTGAGTTCTTCCAACCGACAAACGACCTCAAGGAGGTCGTTGAAACGCGCCGGACGCAGGTAATCCACCGTCACGGTGCGCACCACAAATATCACGCCTAGCTCACGCCGTAAGACATCTTGCTCGAAACCCAAGGCACGCAACCACTCGGTGCGAGCGCGCTCCAGAAATTTCAAGTAGTTGGCATAGTACACCACCCCAGCGGCGTCTGTGTCTTCGTAATAAACACGTACCGACCAGGAAAATGAATGAGTCATTACCATAAAAACAGTTGGTTACACACAGAATACCACTCCTTTTCTCGTATTTATTTTATGACTTTAGACGAAAAAGAAAAATAGTTTTCTTAATGGGTTTAAAACCAAGAAAAATTCAGTTGGGGGCATCCAGGCCGAACGGGTTCGTTGCGGTCGAGCCCTGGGATGGTGTCAGTCCGAAGTGCTGGTAGGCGGTACGGGTTGCCACCCGTCCCCGTGGGGTACGCATCAAAAAGCCCTGTTGGATGAGATAGGGCTCCAACACGTCTTCGATCGTCCCGCGTTCCTCGCCAATGGCCGCCGCGATGTTGTCCAGCCCCACCGGTCCCCCGTCGAACTTATCGATAATCGCGAGCAGCAGCTTACGATCCATCATGTCGAAGCCCTCGACATCTACCTCCAACAGATTCAGTGCGCGATCCGCGACGCCTTCAGTGATAGCACCGTTGGCCTTCACCTGGGCATAGTCCCGCACCCGGCGAAGCAGGCGGTTGGCAATGCGTGGCGTACCCCGCGCACGACGCGCAATCTGAACCGCCCCAGCAACGTCGATGGCCACTCCAAGGATGGCGGCGGCACGGGTCACGATACGGGTTAGGTCTTCAACGTTGTAAAATTCCAAACGCTGCACAATACCAAAGCGGTCGCGCAGGGGCGAGGTCAACAATCCGGCCCGAGTCGTCGCACCGACCAGCGTAAAGGGGGGAATGTCCAACTTAATGGAACGCGCCGCCGGTCCCTCGCCAATAATGAGATCGAGTTGAAAGTCCTCCATCGCCGGATAAAGAACCTCCTCTACCACTGGACTCAAGCGGTGAATCTCGTCAACGAACAGTACATCCCGTGGCTCCAAATTGGTAAGGATGGCGGCAAGATCCCCCGGGCGGTCCAACACCGGGCCAGAGGTATGGCGCAGATTTACCCCTAACTCCCGAGAAACTATGTGCGCAAGAGTGGTCTTACCCAGACCCGGTGGACCAAAAATGAGCACATGGTCAAGCGGCTCGCGTCGAGCCCGCGCTGCGGGAATGAAAACCTCCATCTGCTCGCGTACTGCGGGTTGACCAAAGTATTCCGTCAAGCGTTGGGGGCGTATTGCCCGATCAACGAGATCCTCTTCAGGAGAAACGGAGGGCACAACCAATCGATCGGTTTGAATCATTACAGTCTTTTTAGGTTGGCTGAGAAATTACGTATTGACGAGAACAATGACTATTTGGTCAGGACTATCTGGCAAAACACTTGATTGGAGCATTATGCTCGGTGGGCTCCAACTCGTTAATGCCTTATCAGTTGATTCTGTTTTTTTGACTGTTAGAACCGTTCCGGATAAATGCGGTTTTTTCTTCAGTAAGGCCGGCTAAACGCTGTTCCGGTTTATAGTGACTTAGCACTTCGTCGGCTGGGGTGTTCTCCAGCATGAAATTGAACCATTCTTTACCCATGCGTACCACCTCTTCCGGAGTAATTTCCTCAACTTGCACTGTATTCAACATACATAACCTCCATAACCGTCGGAGTACCATCGGGGGCGTTGCAATTTAGACGGTTGGATCCATCAAATCATTATGCGGCGTTCACAATTTTTTCATTCAATGAACACAATGGACGAATTGTACCTGCCGTGCAGTGCGTTTCAATGCAATCCATAAGCTGGCCCGCGATATCCAAACCATAACGTGCATCTAATTCTCGGATACAGGTAGGGCTGGTAACATTGATCTCGGTACACCAATCGCCGATGACATCTAATCCCACGAACAGTAAACCACGGCGGCGCAATTCTGGACCAATCTGAGCACAAAGCCAGCGATCACGCTCGGTAAGTGCTACCCCTACCCCTTTGCCTCCTGCGGCGAGATTGGCGCGCGTCTCGCCGGGGGCAGGAATGCGCGCCAGGGCATACGGGATTGGCTCTCCATCCACGAGCAAAATACGCTTGTCGCCCTCACGCACCTCGGGAAGATAACGCTGGGCCATGAAATAACGCCGCCCGAGGGCACTTAGTGTCTCCAGCACCACGTTGAGATTAGGATCTCCCGTTCGCAATCGAAATACCGAGGCCCCACCCATGGCATCCAATGGTTTGACTACGATATCACCTTGTTCGTCGAGAAAATCTCGCACCTGCCCCGCTCGACGGGTCACCAATGTAGGCGGGCAACACTGAGGAAACCACGCAGCAAAAAGCTTTTCGTTGGCATCACGTAAAGCGGATGGTCGATTCACTATTAGGGTACCGCGTGCCTCGGCAAGTTCCAGCAGATATGTGGAGTAGACATATTCCATATCGAAGGGCGGGTCCTTGCGCATCAGAATCACGTCCAATGTATCCAGTGGCAGAATCACCTCGCCGCGAAAAGAATACCAGTCGTGTGACTCGTCGCACACGGTAAGTAATCGCGCTACCCCGTGAGAACGACCATCGCGACACCACAGATCTGCTTGCTCGAAGTAATAAATCTCCCACTTGCGAGCCTGTGCTGCAAGCAACATGGCAAAACTAGAATCCTTGGCAACCTTAATGGCGCCGATCGGATCCATTACGATCCCAAGTCGTAAGGTCATGGTGATCCTCCATTAGGGTTGAATCGCTCACTCAATAGTGGCTCCAATAAATAAAGATGGGCCACGGCTAAACATTCGATACCGAAAGGCAGGTAACCGGTATAACCAATCAGTGGCATCTCGAATAGATGAAACCTCTGTACCGATGGCACAGTATAAACCCAGCGTGGCAGACTCCCCCAATTCCACATCTCCCAAAAGAAACCGCATAGAATACCCGAGATCGCAGCTAACCATACTGGCCGCCAATCGCCGTGGACCAAGGGTAGAAACACAGTGGAATGCCCCACCACGGTCTGAGCAGCACTTACCAAGATCAAGGGAGCAACCCACACGAGTGGATAGAGTTGCTCTGGAAAAATGGCAATACTAGACAATCCCAAGGCACCCAGAGTCAACGCTACCCCTCCCCAATATTGCGGTTGTGAAGGATGCAGCAACCAAGTGTTATGCACCCCCCACCACAAACGTGGAAAGGTTCGTAATAGAAGATAGGTAGAAAGTACCGCCGGTAGCACCGTTGAGAAAGGGGGAGTAGCAACCAAGAAATATTCAAGAGGCGTATAATCTTCGATTAACTGGTAATGCCAGTTGTGTACAAATCGATTAAGGTACTCAAAGAACCACCAAAAAGCCGCAGAAAGGACGAAGAGTTGGGCCAAATAACGAGGACGATGGGTAAGTAGCGCATAACCACTCCGCCACCACAACAGGGCGTTCACAATCACAATGTAACCCAACCATAGCGGAGTAAAACTGAATCGACGTACCCCCGCTAGAATTGGCAATGAACTCCAGGCCATCCCCCAAATCACCCCAGTCCAGATCAGGGCCGCAATCCCCCACCAAGGAAAGTTTCGATCCGCCCGAACGAATACCGGACAGGTGGCACGCGCACGTACCAGACACCAAAGAAAAGGCACCACGCTAGCCACGAGAAGAATAGCGATGATAATAAACACGGTCCAAGAGAATTCAAAATGGACCGTAGGTTGAATGGTGGGGAACGTGAGATACGGCGCGAGCGGCAGCCCCACCACCGCAGCACCTAATAGGGGGAGGGCAAGGAGCAGAACCACAACCACGATACGTAGGGACAAAGGATGCGTCATAAAAAAGATCCGGCGCTTCCTTCCGGGTCCCCCGTTGATGCGTAACTACTAGATATTCGTCTAGATATTTCCGGGCAAGGGCGGGTTCAAACCCGCCCCTAGCGCGAAAAAACTCCACGATCCGCAGGACAGTCCAGGAGGAAGACAGGCAAGTCAGGCACTCGGTTTAGAAGACGAAGCAACTGACTCAACGGGTTGAGGGAGAGCAGAGAGAACCTGCTCAATACGGGAAACCAACTCCCCAAGCTGGGCATCCTTGTTGGAAATGGCATCCTCCAGGGTAAGGACGTTTAGATCCTTCTCCTCGCTGGCCGCCTCCAAAGAGCGGATACGAACGTCTTTCTTCTCGCCTGCTGCACGACTCTCCGCCAATTCTTGGCGCAGCCGCGCCGTTTCAGCCTGGGCGCTACGTAGCACGGAGATTAGTGCATCGACCTGGGTATTCAGTCGCGTTAGGTTTTCCATGGGGCTCATCAATCTACGGGATGGGTAGGGGAATGGCATCATGTCATTCTTCCCTAGGTAGATCAAGCGGCTGCCACAGATCTCGATTAACTTCCTGATTTTGGCGTTTTATGATGCCTTCTCCCCAACAACCAAGGCAACTTTTCACCCCAAAGAGGAAACATTATTTAACTCAAGTTGCGACCTAAAAAACGGCTAAATCATCATTCCGGCAGGAATTACCGGAATTCAGACACAAAGATATAATCCGTCCGCAGCGCCTCGATCTCTCTGATTTCGATATTCCCTGACGGAATAACAGATAGGTAAAAATCTGAGGTTTTTCTGGTTACGTGTAGGTGTTTTCCCGAGATCGCTTCCATACCGGATCCCAAAGAGTCAATATACGCTTCCTGTCCGAGTCCGGGCGGTGGTAATCGGCCAATAACAAAACCTACGCGAGGTGTAATGTGTTCTACGGAATAAAAAAACTGACAATTTCCATGGGGTTCATGGCGTTCTTGGTGGGCACGGTAACGGCGACGGACATAGGCACGGCTGACGAAGCCAAGTCGATGTGTGACAAAGCGGTGGCCGCAGTTAAGGCCGACGGTCGCGAAAAGACCTTTGCCGCCATCCAGGACACCAAGGGAAGTTACCGGATGAAAGATTTGTATGTATTTTGTATGGACATGAAGGGGGTCATGCTGGCACACGGCGCCAAACCTGAATTGATCGGCAAAAACCTTCTTGAGAAGAAGGATCCTGATGGCAAACCACTGTTTCAGGAAATGATCAAGACGGTCCAAGAGAAAAATGCCGGCTGGGTCGATTATAAGTGGCCCCACCCCGAGACCAAGGTCGATACCGCCAAGTCCTCTTATGTACAAATGGCTGATCCTGAACTCTTCTGTGGCGTAGGTATCTACAAACAGTAATCTCGCCCTGTAACCCAACGGTCAGTTGGATTACGTAACGATTTACCCAACTGACCGTTGACATCACCCACAATAATACTCAGATTGATGGTGAGAGGTTCCGATCCTTTACTTAATAATATTGGGATTCAAGTGACTACCACTTCGTCGCTCCGTTTCCTGCCTGTGGGGGTACTCTTCCGATGAATATCAGCTCCTCTTTCAACAGCAGTTGCAGCAATGCCGCCCAAGGTATCCAACGCGGTATGCAAGGATTGGCTAATAATGCCGCAAAATTGGCCAGCACTGGACAATTAGAGGGCACATCTGATCCAACCAAGCCCATGCTGGATAGCCGAGTCAGTAGTATTCACGCCCGCGCCAGCGCAAAGGTTTTGGCCGCCGCTGACGGTACGTTGGGTACCATTTTGAATGTAATGGCCTGACAATCCTAATTCTGCCTGACTAAACGACAATATCGTCGTATCATCTATCAGGTCCGCCCCCCGGAACGTAGCGTAGATTGCAACGCACGACGAATCAAGTCTTCGGTAGATAATCCCTCCCCCTGCACTGCTTGCACCAAACGACTAGCCTCGGGAGGGCGATAACCAAGGGCAATCAGTGCACTGATTGCATCGTCCGCAGGATCCGGGGCCTTGGTTGCAATAGGCGGCGCACCGGCTGCTGGTAACGTCTGCCAATTGCCAATCCGATCGCGCATCTCGATCACCAATCGTTCCGCCGTCTTCTTGCCGATTCCCGGTAAACGTGTAAGGGTCGCGGCGTCCCCTTCGGTAATGCAACGTGCAAAGGCCGCTGCATCGATCCCGGAAAGAATGGCCAAGGCAAGACGCGGCCCAACCCCATTGACGCGAATCAGGTCGCGGAAAAGACTCCGCTCCACCAACGTAGTAAAACCATAAAGCAGATGAGCATCCTCACGTACTGCCAGGTGCGTGTATAAAATCACTTGCCCCCCAACCTCTGGAAGTTGGTAGAAAGTGTTCATCGAGGCTTCTAATTCGTAACCTACGCCATGTACGTCCACCATCAATGCTGGGGGCTGCTTGGTGGCGAGGACTCCGCATAAACGTCCGATCATTGCTGTCTCCGTGACTGTTTTTTCGTTACGCCTAATGCCCCGATACCATGGCTGCTATGACAATGACACAGGGCCACGGCAAGCGCATCAGCGGCATCTGGTCCGGGTGCAGCAGGTAATGCCAAGAGTAATCGCACCATGTGCTGGACCTGTTCCTTAGTAGCATTACCGCGACCAACCACGGCTTGCTTAATACGAGCTGGCATGTATTCGGCAACCACTAATCCCGATGTTACCGCAGCGGATAATGCCGCACCGCGCGCCTGCCCGAGCTTAAGCGCTGAATCCGCATTACGATACATAAATACCTGCTCTATCGCCAATTCCGTAGGTTCATAAATACGCACGACCTCGGCTACCCCATCAAAGATCGTCTTCAAGCGTGTGGCAAGGTCCGTGGCCGTGGCCTGAATACTACCGCTAGCCACGTACACCCCCTTGCCTTTTATTACATCTATCACCCCGAAACCTGTCAGCCGCGAACCGGGATCTAGACCAAGAATCCGTACCACCGCGTAACTCCCAAAACGATAAACCACCAAAACAAAAAACCTAAAGACCAAAGGTTAAGAGATTTTCTTTTCGTGTAAGTAAAAGAAAATCTCTTAGCCTTTGGTCTTTAGGTTTCGTTTGTAGGAATTCAGAGGATAGGTGTTCAACCAAGCTGGGCCAAGATTGTGTCAGGGATGTCGGCGTTGGAATAGACATGCTGAACATCATCCAAATCGTCGAGCATCTCCTGCAAACGCACCATCCGCTTGGCATTATCTAGATCAGTAAGGTTGACTTTCGTTGCTGCGTACATGGTCACCTCCGCAAGTTCAGCATGAAATCCTGCGGTAGTAATACCCTGGTGGATCGTTGCCAGATCCTCGGGATTGGTAAAGACATCCATCGAGCGGTCGGGGTGGGTTACTACGTCGTTGGCCCCGGTCTCGATCGCCGCTGTCATAAGACGGTCCTCGTCAGTTCCGGGTGCAAAGCTAATCAAACCGGTCTTGGTAAACAAATAACCCACTGACCCATTAGTACCTAAGTTACCGCCACATTTCGTAAAGGCATGGCGGACATCAGCCACAGTACGCACCCGATTATCCGTCATACAATCCACCATTACCGCAACCCCACCCGGACCATACCCCTCATAACGAATCTCTTCGTAGTTATCGGTATCTATCGATCCGGCGCCGCGTTTAATGGCACGCTCTACGGTATCCCTGGTCATATTCTGAACGAAGGCTTTATCGATCGCCAAACGTAAACGCGGATTAGCGGAAGAATCCGCACCACCGTGACGAGCAGCTACCGTAATTTCGCGGATAAGCTTGGTAAACAACTTGCCACGTTTCGCGTCCTGAACACCTTTGCGGTGCTGGATATTGGCCCATTTACTGTGTCCTGCCATAAATCTCTCGGAAAGTTTTTGCCATTTCCCCCGCAATTAAAACTACGCGAGGACCATACCAATAACCAGAATTACTACCTAACTCAAGTTGCCACCTAGCGCGCCTTTCTCCCCTCCCCCTTCGTGAGAGGGGCTTTTTCGTTTCTCACCGCATAGGTGGCAACTTGGGTTAAATCATTTAGCAGCCGTCAAACCACTCAGAAATTTCTATTTGCAATCGCAGCAGCGTGCGCGACAAATCCTTCATATTCGGCAAAACGCTGGGCCGTTCCCGCAATCCGCGCATATCCCTCCTTGGTTAGATAACCAATCGAGGAACGCTTCAGGAAATCATGTACTGTTACGCAAGAGAAGGTCTTTGCAAAACCACCCGTTGGGAGGATCGCATTCACCCCCAGCGAGAAATTGCCAATCGTGATCGGCGAATACTTTCCAAGGAGAATCTCCCCCGCATTCACAATCTTTTGTAAAGCGGCGAAGGGCTCTTCAACGAGCACCTCAAGGTGTTCCGGGGCAAAATCATTCACAAACCCAATCGCGGCATCGTCATCAGCCGCGATGACAATCCCGCCATAGCCGGATAGTACCTGCTGGCAAAAGTTCTGACGTTCTGGCGGAAATGCACTAATTAATTCAGGTAGATACTTCTCAACCTGATCAGCGACCTCCACGGAACTAGTCACCAACAGGGCGCAGGAGTCTGGCCCGTGTTCCGCTTCGATGAGCAGATCAATCGCGGCTAAACGCGGGTCGGTAGTACGGTCGCAGAGAATGATCGATTCACTCGGTCCTGCTGGAGTACCCACATCCACTTGACCAAAAAGAATGCGCTTCGCAGCGGAAACATAGGAATTGCCAGGACCGAGAATCTTGCGCACGGCCGGAACGGTTTCCGTACCATAGGCAAAAGCCGCAATCGCCTGAGCACCGCCCATCTTGTAAACATTTTCAACGCCGCAAATCTTTGCGGCAAATAAAGAGGCATCATCCGCATTACCTGCGGGAGTCGGCGGGGTACATGCTAAGACATTCGGGACCTTTGCCACCATTGCCGGGATGCAAAGCATCAACATCACCGAGGGAAACGAACCCTTGCCACGCGGAACATAGAGGCCGACCGACGGTATTGGCGTACTCTTTTCGCCTGCCAACATGCCCGGCTCAATTTCGTGAAACCACATCTCTTGAGGCATCTGTGCCTCGTGGAATTTTCTAATATTGTTCGCCGAGCGGACAATCACTTCCTTGATATCGCTAGAAAGCGCCTTTTCCGCCACGAGAAATTCTTTCTCGGTCACCTTGATCGCATCATCGGCAAGTTTTGCCCCATCCAGACGTGCAGTATGGGCAATTAACGCCTTATCGCCCCGGTTACGGATATCCTCAATAATCGGCTGGACTGTCCCCTGGAAGGCCAGGATATCTGTCTCAGAGCGACGGAGCAGCGTTGCAACTTCTTGGGTGCTCATCTGAGCGAGATTAAATCTATTTATCTTCATTAAAATGTTACCGTAATATTTAAATGTTAATATTGAATGGTCGGTATTACAACCACCACCGCCGCTAACTCGGTGGCCATCATACACCATTGTCAGATGTTAGAGGCAGACCAAAATAGAGACATGGATACCACCGCTTCACTGCGGATAAAATCTAGTCAGTTTACTCGCCTTCCCTGAAGAAGTGAGTTGATCGCATTTTCTACAAAACGCATCTCGGCCGGCGTCCCGAGCCCCATACGAATCAGGCCCTCTAAGCGCGGACCATGTAATGCGCGCACCAGGATTCCTTGTGATTTAAGATGCGCTACCATGGCCTCCTGGTCCGGTGGGGCGATTAAAAAGAAATTTGCCGCCCCTTCGAAGAATTCAATACCATTGACCTCAAGGAATTTTTTGGTAAATGGCTTGGAATGGGTCATGATCTCATTGACATGCGCCCGCATATATTCTGGTTGCTCAATCTGAGCAGTCGCTGCCTCGACGGCTAGACTATTAACCGCAAAAGGTCCACGAATCTTCTCAAAATGCGCGATCAATTCCGGTCGGGCAATCACATAGCCGAGCCTCAATCCCGCCATGGCAAAGGCCTTGGAGAAGGTTCGTAATAAAATCAAATTGTCATAGCGATGAAGAAAGTCTAGCGCGCTACATTCCGTGTACTCGTAATATGCCTCATCGACCAAGATCGGCACCTCTGGGAATCGTTTCAATAGCCATTCGATGTAGTCCAGGGATACCGGGGTTCCGGTAGGATTATTTGGATTGATTACCACGATAAGCCGTGTTGCCGGAGAGACTGCTTGATGAAAGGTCTCATAGGGAAATCGAAAATCATCCTCGTAAGACACTCCAGTAATCCGTGCCTCTAACAAATGGGCGATGTTGCCGAACATCGCAAACTCAGGGCGGGCAATAACCATCTCGTCGCCAGGGGCCAGAAAGGCTCGCAGGATAATATCGATCCCTTGGTCAGAACCATTGGTCACGGATATCCAATCCTTTGGAACAGTGCAATAGGAGGCGAGCTTGGCGATAAATTCGTAGTAATCGGGGTAGCACTGCACACCCACTTGGCGAATAAATCTCACCATTCGCTCGATAGCATGATCCGGTAGCGGCTGAGTACTCTCATTGAGATCCAGCCTCAAGAATTTGCTGCGCTCAAGGCCAGCCCAAGGGGGTGTGTATGCGTGAAGATCAGTAAGATTGGCTTTTACTTGAATCAAGAGGGGGCACTCCAGGTTGGTAACTGTCCACCCTCCTCCTAGCGGGAGGGGGTGAATGATTATTCAGGCTGTAAAACTCGCGTAGGATACAGTGAGGAACGAATCGCATCATTTCGCGTCATTCTCCACCGTCGATAATTATCTCAGAGTCATGCACTCAATTTAGGCAATACACACCGCATCGAAACACCTGCGTGAAATTGGACGACGCGAATGATGCGATTCGTTCCTTACCGCATCCTACGCGGGCTAGGCACTCTGATTTATCATTTGCAACAGAATCCCAATAATTCTACCTACGTTCTCAATAGGATACTCGTCTAAATCAATAAAAGCTGTCTTATCCTTGTACTTCAAAAACCTCCAGTTGCTTCCCGTTGTTATTACCCCATAGATAGCAGACAGTTGCTGTCCTTCTTTTTCGTTAAAGATGGTTGATGCATACATTTCGGCAATACATTGACCCAAACCACTAGTAGTTTTATCATCTTTTGATTCAACAATCGCAATAACAGGCGCGTTTATATAAAACTGTTCTTGCGATTTGCTAATAATAAAGTCACAAAACCCATTTAGACTCCTTTCTTTGTCAACATCAAAATTTACACCAGAGAAAATACTTATTTCCTCATCTAATATCTTTTTTACTTCTATTAAGACATTAACCACTATCATTTCTGAGCGTGCCTTTTCTGTTCCAATAGCCATGGCAAGCGGCACATTATATCCTAGAATAGTTTGCAAAATATCACTAACCTCAGCACCTTTTAAATGAGAGAACACACCTCTATTCTCAACTACGTTTATACCAAATTCTTCTTTTACTTTCTTTAGGGTGAAATCACTATATGCCATAGACCTAACCTAGCTGCCTCTGTTCATAAGGACCAAGCGTAGCGATGTCTTCTTAAACTTAACCAACGCCACTATATTTCACATTCGTGAGAATCGATTCAACTGCTCCAAAATAATCAATCACGTCCCGCCTCCGTAGAATGCGGTGAGTAACAAACCGCATCCTACTCGGGCTAATTTTCTTAAAGAAATCCTACTTTAACTACACATACAGATGGTATACCAGTTCCAGGATTATTGGCTGGAGGAGATCCAATCTTCTCAAATGAGTATGAATCTGGAAACAACTCCGGAGAAGACTCGTAAAGAGAAATAAGGAATTCGTGGGCTATTTGCCTTATACAGGGTAAAACAGGATTACCAATAGGTTCCTCGATATTATCCTGAATAGTAGTTACATCAATCGAATTCAACCGGGTCAACGCCAAATAAGATTCATCAAGAGAGCTATCAACATGACTTCCTCCATCTGTCTCAGCCACATGAATAACTAAATCTTTCCTAGAAAAAAGAACATTCCGCACCCTTAAAACTGGCATTTCCCACCATTTATTAAATCTAACTAAAGCAGGTTCCGGCCAAGAATTTGGATTACCGTGTGGTGCAAACCAGGCTCGCCTACCACTTGGACCGTCGAATTTAATACCTACCAATCCTGCATAAGGCACAAGACTTTTCGAATCAAATAACGGTGCCGAATTTCTGAATTTTATTGTTTTTAGTCCTAACTGCTTTAATAGCGATTTTGTTCTTGATTTTCTTTGGGGATCATGACAAAGTATCCGAAGCTGCGCAGCTAACCGCTTCGCTTCCTCCCTTTTCCCTTCATCGAAGGATTTGCTAGAAGCGATAAGAAATCCAATTTGTTCCATTAATTGGGATTTTAATTCGTCCCTACTAAGGGGTTTCCTGTTTGTTTCTTTATTCATCAGTGTCCCCGAGAAACCCCGCCCTTGAGGGCGGGGAGGAAAGGGGA
>CAUYTY010000213.1 GCA_963575655.1 Gammaproteobacteria bacterium
ATCCGTCCAATATGCTATTTAGCTGGAGTCCCCTAACCAACGCGCAGGTTAGTAGTAATGTGTTTTACTCTTGGATCACTCAAGATTTACTCCCAAAACTTCCTCCCAATTGCGTTCTTGTGATGGATAACGCAACTTTCCATAAACGATTGGACATTCAACAATCCATCAAAAATGCGGGCCATATTCTGGAATATTTACCACCTTATTCACCAGATTTCAATCCCATCGAACATAAGTGGGCGCAATTAAAGGCGATTGACAAAAGAGAACGCCGTACTACCGAGGAAGTCTTCGCAAATTATGCGTAATCATTTTATGGTGGCTTTGCTATATTACCAATAAGGAAACCCACGCCAATCATGCCGAGGCATTTAATTCCTCCATAAGGAGGCGCTGTTCCGCTTACCGACGCAGGACGAATATGTATGCAAAAAATAAATCAGGCCTCCAGCGGGTATTGGATGGTGTTTGGATTGTCCATAACTTTATCCGGATACATTTCACCACTAAACAAGTTCCTGCGGTTTCTTTAGGTGTTATAGAAAAAAGATTTTCCTGGGAGCAGATTTTAATGATCCAGAAAACCGCCTAATGGATCGACTCCCACAATAATAATCAGTCAGTTAGGATGGAATCAGACTGAACCAGTCCCGAGGAGTTCTTTTAAGGACAAAAATACCGAATCTTTCCTTTTGCCAAACACATACGCAAGAACATTTCCCGTAGCATGGTCAATAGCATGCCAAAGCCAGCGTTGATTTTCCTTGTTGCCGACATAGCTCCACATTATCATCCACTTCAGCACCTTCAACTTTCTGAATATCAGAAAGAATGTCATCTGAATTCAGTCTTTCCAGTAGTGACCGATTGACTGGTTCCATATAGGGTTCTTGTTTCTTTTATTTTGCTAATAACCGTCCCTGGACTAATTCCCAATACCCGCGCAGTATCACGGATCCCGCTGCCGTTCATTGCCATGTCGATGATCTGCTCCTTGACTTCTGGCAAATACCCCTGGTAGGTATAATCTAAAATGAATGTCTTCCTACCACATTCCGGCTTCAGGCAGAGATAGCGTTGTTTTCCAAGTTCCGTCTTGCCGCGTTTAACGACATGATCACATTTACAGCATGGACACAAAACAGCTCTGTTAGCCATTGGAGGTTCTTTCCAAGTAAAGTTCTCGTTGCGCACGATAATACTTCAAAATTATGGCAGAAAGTCACCCGATACCCATGTTTGAAGAATGGCTACCGCAATATCCAGGTCTGAAACACCACCAGATTATTTTTACTTGCTTGTCCCCTAACCAACGCGCAGGTTAGTAGAGTATTGGCAACGATCCTGCGCGATATTTAGAAGATTTTAGGAATCACACAACCACAAATGGCTGGTCCTTTGAGTTACACTAAGCCGCACATCATCAATATGACTTGAACCTTATCCAACTATGAACAAACTTTTTTCTCGCTCCCCCTGGATAATCGTTTCTCTGCTATTGACTATCTCTTTTGGCGTAGGTGCAGAATTGCTGCCCGTGTCACCCACGCCGCCGACCGCGCCCGCTTCCTTGTCTGGACGACATACGGGGCCGCTGGCAACTTTGGTGGACTTGATCCGGAGTAGCGACGAACCACTCAGCCCGGAACTTGCCTTTCCCTTCCTGACCGAGGTCATAAACGCCACCACACTCAGCGCCAGTTGGAACATCGCCCCGAATCACTACCTGTACCGCGATAAAATGCGCTTCCGGTTGATCGATGCCCCGCCAGGGGTATCCCTGGGCACCATCAATCTACCGCAAGGTGAACCAAAACAAGATGATGACCTGGGTAACGTGGAGGTCTACCACGGCCCGATACGGGTGCGTCTACCGGTTCAACGCCCCCCTGGTGATGCCCTCGTGCTGACCTTGGAGACCAGCTTTCAGGGCTGTGCGGAGGGACGTCTGTGTTACCCACCGATGCACCAACCGGTCAAGCTCACGCTCCCCCCCTTCGCTACCGGGGAGAATCAGGCAGACCTTACCCAACCAGCCGCCGCGCCCCCCGCCCACACCGGTTCCGAACAGGATCGAATTGCCAGCTACCTAGCCAGCGGCAATCGAACGCTGGTACTTGCCTGGTTTTTTGGCATTGGGTTGTTGCTCGCGTTTACCCCCTGCGTCTTCCCGATGATCCCGATCCTTTCCAGCATCATCGTGGGACAAGGCAAGGGATTGACCACCGGACGCGCCTTTTTACTCTCGCTGGTCTACGTATTGGCGATGGCTGCCACCTACACCGTGGCGGGGGTAGTCGCCGGATTGGTGGGCACCAACCTCCAGGTGCTCTTCCAAGACCCGTGGATTATCGCGACTTTTAGCGCCATATTCGTTGCCCTTGCCCTGTCCATGTTCGGGCTCTACGAACTACAAATCCCGGCCCAGCTCCAGAGCCATCTGACGGTGCTCTCCAATCACCAAAGGGGGGGCACCCTCGTGGGGGTGGCGGTAATGGGATTTCTGTCCGCCCTCATCGTCGGCCCCTGTGTGGCCCCACCGCTGGCCGGAGCACTGATCTACATCAGCCGTAGCGGCGACGCCATACTCGGGGGACTAGCGTTATTTTTCCTGAGTATTGGCATGGGAACACCGCTACTGATCATCGGGACCACCGAAGGACGCTGGCTACCCAGAGTCGGGGCATGGATGAGCACGGTCAAAGCAATCTTCGGGGTGTTGCTCTTAATCATGGCCCTGGGCATGCTTGAACGTATCCTGCCCACAACAATGACATTGATTCTGTGGGCAACGCTCTATATCGTATGCGGGGTTTATCTGGGGGCTTTGGACCACCTGCCCACCGAGGTCTCGGGCTGGCAGCGGTTGTGGAAGGGGCTGGGACTGGTATTGCTGCTCCAGGGCATGTTGGTCTTGGCGGGGGCGGCGAGCGGAGGAGATGACCCCCTCCAACCGTTGAGATACCTGCGACTCCATCACTCCACCCCATCAGCCCACCTAACTACAACCGGCGCGACTGTCGAAGATATCCCAAAGACCCTCGTCTTTCGGCAAATCACAGACTCCTCGTCCCTAGACCAGGCGTTGGCCACCGCTAAAACGCACCCAGTATTACTGGATTTCTACGCAGACTGGTGCGTGGAGTGCAAACGCATGGAACGGATTACCTTTGAAGACCCAGCCGTGCGCGGCGTCCTCGCTGAGGTTACTTTGCTGCGGGTAGACATAACAAAAAATACGGCGAACGATCAGGCATTGATGCGACGCTTTGAACTATTCGGCCCGCCTGCGCTGTTATTCTTTGGGCCGGACGGGAGCGAGCGACGTGATGCACGGATAATCGGCTTTATGGATGCCGAACAGTTCTACGTCCACCTAACACAAGGTTCCCTTGGTTGTCGCAGTTGGACCTGCTAACCGACCTCTCCCCTAACCCTCTCATAATTTATTAGGAGGGGGAATAAACAATTGCTTCTCTCCAAACGCTAAAAATCCATGAGCCCCTGTACTCGTTTTGCCCCCAGCCCGACCGGCTACCTTCACATCGGAGGCGTGCGTACTGCCCTGTTCTCTTGGTTGTATGCACGGAAACACGGTGGGCGTTTCATTCTACGGATCGAAGATACCGATCTCGAACGTTCCACTGAGGAATCGGTCAACGCTATTCTGGAGGGCATGACCTGGCTCGGATTGGAATACGACGCTGGACCGTTTTATCAAACCCACCGTTTTGATCGCTACCGCGCAGTGGCCGCACAACTTCTGGCGCAGGGCAAGGCGTATCACTGTTATTGCACTAAAGAAGAATTGGAGCAGATGCGCACCGACCAAATGGCGCGCAAAGAAAAACCACGCTACGATGGTCGTTGCCGAAATGAGAATAAGCCACGCGCGGGGATAACCCCAGTAATTCGTTTTCGGAATCCACTCGAAGGGATCACGGTGGTGGATGACCTGATCCGTGGCAAGGTCGTATTCCAAAATAGCGAGCTAGATGATCTCATTATTGTTCGTTCGGATGGCACACCTACCTACAATTTTACCGTAGTCGTCGATGATTGGGACATGCAAGTGACCCATGTTATTCGTGGCGATGACCACCTGAATAACACCCCGCGCCAGATCAATCTTCTCCAGGCATTGGAGGCATCCCTCCCCGCCTATGCCCACCTCCCAATGATCCTGGGCGCAGACGGGAGCCGCCTTTCTAAACGCCACGGTGCGGTCAGCGTAATGTCGTACCGCGAAGAGGGCTACCTGCCAGAGGCGCTACTCAACTACCTGGTGCGCTTGGGTTGGTCCTATGGAGACCAAGAGATATTCACGCTGGACGAGATGATCCAATTATTCGAGATCACGGACGTTAATCACTCCGCCTCCACCTTTAATCCCGAAAAGCTGCTCTGGCTCAATCAACAGTACATCAAGGGCAGTGACCCCGCACGGGTAGCGCATTATTTAAGTTATCATCTCGGCAAATTGGGTATTGACCCTGCCAAGGGCCCTAATCTGAGTGAGGTAGTGGTCGCCCAACGCGAACGCGCCAAGACCCTAGTAGAGATGGCCGCCAATAGTGAATTCTTCTACCGAGATGTTATCCACTACGCACCAGAGGCGGCGGATAAACATCTGCGTCCCGAGATTCTGGCCCCCTTGGAAGAATTACGATCCCGCCTCGAACAATTATTCTCTTGGACCGCCAGCGTCATCCACGAAACTGTTGTGCGTTGCGCCGAAGACTACCAATTAAAACTCGGAAAACTCGCCCAACCTATCCGAGTCGCGGTGAGCGGTAAAAGTGCATCGCCGCCCATCGACGTTACCCTTGCCCTCCTGGGCCAGGAACGTACCCTCGACCGTCTCGACCATGCTATCGCCCATATTCGCTCGACCATGAGTTAGATCGATACGTCATTACTGGCAACGAGGGAGTGTTGATTTTGGCAATTAGCGGTGAATCCAATTTTGAAGCGCGTAGATTGGCTGACGAAGAAAGTCCAACATGATTTTCCGCGAATTACTTAACCCAAGTTGCTACCTATGCGATGAGAAACGAAAAAGCCCCTCTCCCTCCGGGAGAGGGTTTGGGGTGAGGACGGGAATTTGTTGATTCGTCAGCATCACGCCCTCACCCTCGGCCCCTCTCCCCGAAGGAGAGGGGAGAAAAGCGCGCTAGGTAGCAACTTGGGTTACTTAGTTATATGTGCCGGGTAACCAGCGTCCGGTCGCCATTTCGACAGGGATTGCCGGAATTAGGCACATCGGAATGTGAATCACCCCCATCCATCAATCCCTGTCGAAATGGCAATTGAATTGAACCATCAATAGCAACGAAGTATCCTAGGGGCTGGTAACACAAGGGAAACCTGCGTGCTACCAGATTGGGATTTACTCTCCGGCACTGTTTCCGCGAGGTCCACCAGATGTCAAACCACGCTCTACTTTATTTCCTTATTCGGCTATTGCTGTTATTCCCACTATGGCCCATCGCCCAGGCCAGTGAGACCGATATGGTGATCCTAGTGGACAACTCTGGCAGCATGAAGCTGCATGATCCCCAGTTTCTTTTGAGTCAGGTGCTGCTCTCCTTTACCGATCGAGTTGCTCCTGATACTCATCTCGCCTTACTCTCTTTCGACAAAGAGACCAACACCCTGCTGCCGTTCAGCACAGTCAACACCTCCCACGAACGGGTAAGTAACGCCCTTCAGCAGATTAATTATCGTGGTGTGCGTACAGACATCGCTGATGCCGTAGAAAGGGGGATCTACCTGCTTAAAAACGAGGGCCGCCCACGCGCCGCCAAGGCTATTTTGCTACTTACCGATGGATACATGGATACCGGGAGTATCCTTCGCGACCAGGATAAAACAAAATGGCTCCTCCATGAATTAGCCGAAGAGTGTGTACAAAATCAAATTCGTTTATTCGGTATTGCTTTTACCGAGAGTGCTGATTATCAACTTCTCCAATCCTTGGCCTGGCGTACTCGTGGAGATTATTTCAGAATCTTCGACCCGGAGGGAATGTACAACGCATTCCATCGAATCCACGAGCAGATCACCCCACCACCCCCTCCCATTTCTGCGGCCGCCCCACCTCCGGCACCCACGCCTGTCATTGCCGTTGCACCCAAGGCGGATGAAACACTCGCCCCCACCAAGTCACCTGCGGAGAATCGACGGAAATCCCCTTTTATTCCGCCTTTCCCTCTCCCCCCGGTAACCACAGAGAGCCCACCAGACTCGCTAGCAGCCAAGGTCGCGCAACAACCAGAAACCCCAAGACCACAACTACCGCAAACGTCCCATTCAAACACCGAGGAGGCAGCTCCCACCTCTGCCAATCGTACCACCTCGCCACGATATTCCTCTTCACTAGTCGAAGAAGCCGTATCAACCGCTACTGATCGTAATACTTCTTCACTGCCTTCGTTTTCACCAAGCGCTGAGGCACCTGCCGCTCAACTATCTCCCATCACCGCACTCACAGAAATCGAACCAACCAACGAACCCGTTATCAACGAATCAAATTTCAGACTGCTGTGGTTATTTGTTGTTTTTATCATTGCCATTCTTCTATTGGAAATACGGAGACATCACTCTCTCCATGTGCTATTAGAGACTAGCAAGAATTGGGCAAGACCATGGAGCGATCGTTTCGTTTCAATGTTGAATAAGAAACAGACCCATCCTCAATTTGAACCATTGCCCCTTGCCGAGACTGAGTCTGTGGCGGAATTGGCGCCCAGTCCCCGAGGGAGTGATGTTGATGTACTGCACCAAACCGTGAAGTTTCAATTATCTATCGCCTCCGCCAAAGAGGCCCGCGATGCCAAAAAGGTCAAAGAGGTCAAGGAGACTGAAGAGGCAACTCCTCGACTACCAGCCTCGGAGCCAATACCGCTCTCGGCCCTAGCCAAATTGGTTGATCGCCGCGGGGCACAGGGTATTGGTGAATTTCCGTTAACCCATAGTCTCACCCTAATCAGTCGTAATGAGGATTGGACGCAGTCTAATACCGCCCACCTGCATATCAACGCCCCTACGATTAGCCGTCGCCACGCTATCATCGAATTTCGTAACCTTGCCTTCTGGTTACGGGATCTAGGCAGTACCAACGGCACCTTTGTAAACCGCCAGCAGATTAAGGAAACCGAAGAGGTCGAGTTGAAAAACAATGATCTCATCCAATTCCATACCTTCGGTTTCGACTTCATATTTCTCCACCCCGAAAATAGCAGTGGAACCGTTCAATCCTTCACAGAAGAATAGCGATCCATTCCCCTCGTTATGAAGAGGGGGATGCTCGTACGAAAAGGATCGTTGATGCTCGCCTCCGCCTCTCGGTGTCATTAATCATGCGAATATTGCACACCTCGGACTGGCATCTCGGCCACAGTCTTCACAAAGTAACTCGTGACTATGAACACGAATGTTTTCTCGCCTGGCTGTTAGATACCCTAGAGGGGGAAGCGGCGGACGCTTTACTTATCGCCGGGGATATTTTTGATTCTGCCAATCCTCCCGCCACGGCCTTGGCCACTTTTTATCGTTTTCTGGCAGACGCACGACACCGAATGCCGCGCTTGGATATCGTAGTGGTGGCCGGCAACCATGATTCTCCGGCACGTCTGGAGGCCCCCGGGCCACTCATGGAGGCGATTGGGGTCCACGTAGTGGGGACCGTGAGTCGTGGGCCAGATGGCGCGGTGGACGCGGATTCCTTGCTTTTCCCACTCCACGATCACTGCGGCGCGATCAAGGCATGGTGTGCGGCAGTCCCCTTTTTGCGTCCCGCCGACCTACCTCTGGTGACGGTGGAGACCGAAACCGTTGACCCTCTGTTGGAGGGGGTGCGCCAGCTCTATGCCGTGGTGGTAGACACCGCTCGTCATCGCCTCGAACCAGGTCAGGCGTTGTTGGCCATGGGACACTGCTACTTGGTGGGAACCCAGGTCTCGGAACTCTCCGAACGCAAGATCTTGGGCGGCAACCAGCACGCACTACCCGCCGACATCTTCCCCGCCAACGTCAGTTACGCGGCCCTGGGCCACCTCCACCGCCCCCAACCCTTGGATGGAGGACGGCTACGTTACAGTGGATCCCCTCTACCGTTATCCTTCGCTGAGGAGGGTTATCCCCATCAAGTGGTTAGAGTGGACTTCGTGGATGGTCACTTCACCGAGGCCAAGGCCCTACTCGTACCTAGAACGGTAGCGCTGCTACGCCTACCCGCTGCGGGACCACGCCCATTAGAGGAGGTAGTACGTGAGTTGCGTGAATATCCCTGGGATGAACAACTTTCCCCAGCAGTTCACCCCTTTTTGGAGGTTTCCGTGCTACTCCCCTCCCCTGAGCCGGGCCTACGTCGTCGCCTGGAGGAGGTGCTGGAAGGTCGCCCCGTGCGACTACTCAATATCGTGCCCCACACCCCAGGAGACGCTGGCGCCCTGGCCGACACCCTCCCTGAATTGCGTTTGGATTCCATAGCGCCAGATGTGGTATTTTCCCGCCGTTACCATCAAATCCACGACACCGATCCTCCTCCACCATTGATGGAGGCCTTTCACGAATTATTGGAAACGGTACACCAACAGGATGTACCGTAATCTGGGGCAGTTATTTCTGATACACAATATTGTGCTCCGCACATTACCCATCGCGAAACTCGGCCAAGTTCTGCGCCCCTAAACGAAAAATCACCAATGTCAACCATCACTACCGAACTTGCCAAGGTGTTTAGGGCAATTCAGCGCCCAGGCTATTATTGCACTACCGGAACGGTGGAGGTTTTTGCCCCGCGCATTACCGTAGACGGCTTCGGTCTAATATCGCTACCACTGCTACCCGCTCAGGCCAAACAATTGATTGCCCTCGCCGAACGCGCACCTTATGGTCGCGGTGAGGAAACTCTAATCGATACCGAAATCCGACGCACCTGGCAAATCGGTGCTGATCAGGTTCACTTTGAGGGAAAACATTGGGCACCCGCCCTTGAAAAAATCGTAAAACAAATTAGCGCCAATCTCGGAATCACTGAATCGATCGAGGCGCAATTCTACAAATTGCTGGTATATGATCAGGGCAGTTTCTTTGTCAATCATCGTGACACCGAAAAGGCACCCGGCATGTTTGCCACTTTGGTGGTGGTGCTACCTTCGGTATATAGTGGAGGGGAACTGGTAATACGCCACTGTGACCGGGAAACCTGCATCGATTTGTGCCGTAGCGAACCCGCAGAGGTCGCCTTTGCCGCTTTTTACGCAGATTGCGTACACAAAGTACTTCCCATCACCACGGGTTGCCGATTGACCCTGATCTACAATTTACTACGCAAAGGACCGGGTCGGTTACTACAACCACCAAATTACGCAGCGGAACAAGCCTACCTGGTAGAATTATTACAACGCTGGGGCGCCCATGAAAGAACGACGGACGACGATCGTCCGCAGAAAATTATTTATCCCTTAGAACATGCCTACAGCCGCGCGGAGTTATCATTCGACGCACTAAAGGGAGCGGATGCCGCAGTTGCCGCTATTGCAATCTCAGCAGCGCAGGCCGCTAATTGTGAACTCCACTTGGCGTTGGCTCTCTACGAGGAAAGTGGATCCGCCGAACACACTGGCTACAGCCGCCGCAGTGGCACGGACGCCTTCGAGATCAGCGAGGTATTCGAGACTCGTCAAGTCATTTCGGAATGGCGCCTCCCAGATGGCAGTAGACCAACACTAGCTGAATTGCCATTTTTAGAAGAGGAACTCAGCCCACCCGATGTTTTTACCGACCTAGACCTGGAGACAGAATTCAACGAGGCCACCGGTAATGAGGGCGCCTCTTTTGAACGAGGCTATTGCCAAGCAGCCCTGGTATTTTGGCCTCGTACCAATCATTTTGCGGTGATCAATCAGGCCGGGCTATCTTCAACCCTGCCCTATCTGGAGCAACTGACCACCGTTTGGATAGCAGATGGTGCAATCCCTGATACATTGCCATGGCGCGCAGCCCACGAACTCGCCGGACACATGCTGTCCACTTGGCCAGATAATCGTTCCTACTACACATCGCAACACAGTAATGCTACTAATGTGTTGGCATTGCTGGTTCGTTTACGTGACACAGTAATCATTGATCGCTTTTTGACCGAGATTTCTGTAGAAAAAGATTACACACTGGGAAATAACGCGAATTTGCTACAGGCCGCCGGCCTACTACCCTCCGCACGTGCTGCAAAGTTAATAGAACGCATCATCACCAATAACGCCAGGAAAGCTCTCAACGCCTGCAACGATCTGCTGGCCCGTTGCGTAGCCACGCCGATCGGAATTTCCATGGCCGACCTGATCCCTGCTGCAATAATTCTGCTGGAGGTGCTGCCCGGTGATCCCGCTCGCGTGCCAGCAAATCAGCCTCGCTGGGAACATCCCTCGGTAGGATATAAATTGGTTGCCGATGTACTCTATGCCCTGAGTGCTATTGATGCGACACTCGCGGAACAATCGCTAAATTATTTTCTAGCCTGGCCAGAAACCTATCCTTTGGATAGCGTGCTACTACCCGCTGCCAAACATTTAGCCGAATCACCGCCCAATAACCTATCAACGGTAAAGCGTTTATGCGCTGTCTGCAGCGCACATCTACAGACACGGATAGCCAAGCCCCTAGAACCGCCCCAAGATTGGAAACGAGTCAGCGCACTCTCTTGTAAATGTTCCCACTGTACCGAACTCGACCGTTTCTTAACGAACCCCGAACAGGAGTCGTATCAGTTTAAGGCTAGTGAGGTCATACGCAATCACCTGTCAAATTCCATCCAACGCAATAAATGCGATCTGGATACTACTATCGACCGACGCAAACGCCCCTACATCCTGGTTTGCACCAAAAATCAGGCCAGTTATCAGCAACAGGTACAACAACGTCATCGAGATCAGGACGATTTGGCACATCTAGAGAAAATGACTTGAACATGATGCCCATGCTGTGGTAGCGGTGGGATTTGAACTATTGGTGTGGAAACAGGTAACCGTTCACCCTCTTCCGTTGGGAGGGGAAATGAACGGTTACCTAAGATTGCGATATTTCATATCGCTGTGTAATTGCATCCTAATGATCAGATTGGCATCCCGGTTCTTACTGATATCCCACAGCATCGACACGAAACGAACTTCCACAATCGGATGTGAAACCAGGCTTGCCTTGCTGGAGTAACTCGGCAAGTTTCGGTGTGGCAGGAATAGTCATCGGTAGATTCATGTAAATATCCACTAAATTGCCATTTTGGCAATTAAACTTCATGCGTTTACTGGCTCCAACACCAAGGTCGCGATCTATCTCCGCGAGGAAGTCCTGAGTATTCACTACCTTGCCAACGTGTTTCGCTACAAAAGGACCAATTCCAGAATCGTTAAATTGGCGGGTAAGATTGACACCAACCTCAAAATAGCTATTCACATCCCATTCTTTCTGACAGGTACCATGCTTATACCACTCATGACGCTGCAGACAAGAACCCGCAGTGGCACTGGGCATTACCTCCCCCAAGGCGACTTTCACCGAATTGGAAAGTGGCAGGGTGGGGTATGTGCAAAATACTTTCTGCTGTGGTTGTGGGCTACAGAAAGCATAGTTGGCGCCACACTTGGTAAGACTTGGCCAAATACCGTGGAGCGTGAAATTACTTGTAGCCCAACCTTGCGGCGCAGCACTTCCACACTCCGGCTTGTCACGGTGGGTCTCACAAAAGGCAGACTGCCAACTCACAGCAAACACATAACTGTCCGCCAGCCCCGGCGTATTACAATCGCCAGCCCCCCCACTGTTACCACCGATTGCAGGCTCTGGTTTCACCGTACCGCACTGCACATCTACCCAGCGTTCCGATGGATTCACCGTCGCTATGCGAAGTCGATACCATGTGGGATGGTCCGCCTGATTGGCCTCGATTACGGGATAGCGAGTCCCTACGACAATCCGTGCATTATCTGGATTAGTCTGTCGGTTTTTAGAAACATAGGCCGGGCACACACTAGTAGCAGCAAAACTTCCCGTTGCGGGTACTGCGGATAATGAAGATGATAGGGTAGTAGCAAGCAACAATATCAGAATGGAGATACGACGGATCACGATTAAACGCCTCCGATGCAATAGTTGGGTTAGTTGGAAAGGTGAGTAAATGCCTCACTCAGTGGTATTATGAGATACTGTTCCATCTATTCGCAAGTTTCAAGTAGGAACGTGAAAGCAACTTGACATGGCGGAAATCCGATCATTCTTATCGGAATTCCCCTTCCTACTAAGAAATTGAGACCCCTACACTTCCTCACAACGGGAGGATATTGCAGGAAAAGTCAATTCGAAATTTTCATATGAATGACCATTCCTGGCCTGGGAAACAGTTCGATATTTGCGGCGGGGTTCTAATCTATCCAAAAAGGCCAATTCCCTGCCGCCCTTGCAGAAGAAACCAACCGAGACAACCCCATGAATATAAACCTCCCAACCATTCTAGTGGTTGACGATGAACCTCAGAATCTTCAGATCATCAGCGCTCAACTCAAGGATAGATATCGAGTAAAAATCGCAACCACGGGCGAAAAAGCGCTTACCTTGGCCGCAGCCTTGGATCGGCCTGACCTAATCCTCCTCGATGTTGTAATATCCGATTTGGATGGTTATGAAGTCTGCCGCAGACTCAAGGCAAATCCTGTGACCGCCACCATCCCGGTCATTTTTTTAACCGGAAAAACATCGATCGACGATGAAACATACGGTTTCGCAGTGGGTGCCGTCGATTACATCCATAAACCATTTAGTCCTTCCATTGTTCGTGCCCGAGTCCAGACTCACCTCTCATTGGTACGTACTGTTGAACTGGAAAATAGCTACAATGCCGCCCTGCAAATGATCGCCAAGGCCGCCGAATTCAATGATAGCGATACCGGTCTGCACGTCTGGCGAATGGCTGCCTACTGCCATGCACTGGCGGAGGCGATAGGTTGGCCAACCCCCCGCATACAATTGCTGGAACAAGCTGCCCCCATGCACGATATTGGTAAGATCGGCATACCTAACGGTATCCTGAAAAAACCAGGAAAACTCGACGCTACCGAATGGGCACAGATGCGTACCCATCCCCAAATTGGCTACGACATTCTGATCCAGAGCGATGCCCCACTCTTCCGATTGGCAGCAGAAATTTCCCTACGCCATCATGAGAAATGGGATGGCAGCGGCTATCCTGATGGACTGATTGGCGAGGCTATTCCTGAATCGGCACGCATTGCGGCCATTGCCGATGTCTTTGATGCGTTGAGTATGCAACGTCCCTATAAAGAATCGTGGCCACTCACCCGTATCATGGATACTCTAAAATCGGAGCGCGGCAAACATTTTGACCCAAAACTAATCGATGCTTTTCTTAATATTCTCCCAAACATTCTTGAAATCAAGGAAGAATGGGAAGCACAAGAAGAGATCCGTCAGCACTATTAGTCATTATTTAATAATCTCTAGCCCTCTAGTTAAAAGGAGGGAGCAATTGCCTTGTTGGTAACTCGTGTTTTTACCCAAACATTTATTGTTAACGGAAACCAATCAGGACAAGTTATGAATAAGCTCATCACTTCCTCAAAATCATTGGTATTGCCGCAGCATTGGTTGTGGCTTTCCGGGCTATTCGCCATTGCCTGGTTGGTGGTATCTCTATGGATTGCCTCGACCTATCACCACTCGGTTTACCTTTCCTATCTAACCAAAGAAAATGAAAATGCTGAGGAACTTGCGGATAATCTGGTGCGTCACATCAATCGTTCTCTGTCCTATCTGCATGGCATTCCCATCATGCTCTCGAGGGAAGAAACCATACTTAAAACCCTGGCTAGTTTCGGTCCAGAGGTCACACTCTCGAAACTATCAAGACAGGAACGCCAAAATCTCTGGAGTTCCGACCCTGCGTTACTTGCGTTGAATATCTTCCTGGCCATCGGTAACAAGAATCTGGGAACCGACCTATTATTTGTCATCAATGCAGCGGGAGATTGTATTGCCAGCAGCAACTTTGACCAAGAAACTTCCCTGGTCGGGTTCAATTTTGTTGACCGTGAATATTTTCAGGATGCACAACGCGGAAAAACCAGTCGACAATATGCAGTCGGTAGAGCCACCAATATCCCAGGTCTATTTTTCTCCTCCCCAGTGATGATTGACGGTCGCTTTGTCGGTCTTGTCGTAACCAAGATGGATATTACCGAATTGAGATTCTGGGTTGAGCAGGCAGAATCCTTTGTAGTCGACAATCGCGGTATCATTATTAATGCTCATGATCGCTCGATAGAAATGATGGCCATTCCCAACGCCACAATCTATCAACTTTCCGAAGAAGCCCGGATGAGGAGATACAAACGTAAGGATTTCGAAAATATTTCCATAAAATCGTGGAAACACGAAACTTCTTTCGAGGTGTTGAACATCGGAGAAAACAGCCAGCCCAGTCTGCTCGTTTCCCGACACGAACCACTCGGTGAGGTCGACGTCTACGTCGCCCAACCCTTGCCATATCTCGCGCGTTTTGATCTAGAACGCTGGGGCTTGGCCGCTCTATTGTTCATCATCGGCTTCTTTTTGCTACTCACCGTAATTATTTTGTTGAGACACTTACGCTTCTCTCGTCTCAATCAAGAGGAATTAACCCGCCAGAAAAATTACCTAGCCAATGCCCGAAACATGCTACAGCTAGTGCTGGATTCTATTCCCGTGCGCGTATTCTGGAAGGATCGCGACCTGAATTATCTGGGTGCTAATCGGCTCTTTGCACATGATGCTGGAGTGAAATCACCCGAGGAATTGGTGGGAAAAAATGACCATGACCTGCCATGGGCAGTACAAGCCGAACTTTATCGACAGGATGACCGTCAGGTAATTAAAACAGAAACCCCCAAGTTGAATTTCGAAGAAGACCAAACTACCGCCCAAGGGGAATTGGTCTGTATAGAGACTAGTAAAGTTCCCCTGCGTAATGCAGAAAATCGTATCGTTGGCGTTCTTGGTACCTATCAGGAGATCTCTGAACGCAAACGCATCTCCGCTGATCTGCTCCAAGCAAAAGAAGCTGCTGAATCAGCAAATCGGGCGAAGTCGCTATTCCTCGCTAACATGAGCCATGAGATCCGTACCCCGATGAATGGAGTGCTGGGCATGATCGAACTACTGCTCAATAATCCATTAACCCTAGAACAACGACGTTACGCCGAGATGGCTTTTCGTTCCGCCGATTCTTTGCTCAATATCATCAACGATATTCTTGATTTCTCCAGGATCGAGGCGGGTAAGCTAGAACTTGACATCGCAGACTTTAATATCCAGAAACTGGCTCAAGAAGTAATCGACATGTTTTCCACCCAGGCTAGTATACAAGAGGTAAGTTTACGGTACGAGATTGTGCCAGGGACTCAAACTGCGGTATGTGGTGACTCTGGGCGGATGCGTCAGATTCTTACCAATCTGATCGGCAACGCCATCAAATTCACCAAAAACGGCACCGTCACGTTGCACATGGAGACACTACCGCAATACGGGGATCATTATGTCAAAAATAAAACCTATCTGCGTATTAGTGTCATTGATACCGGCATTGGTATCTCACCCAGGGCTCTTCCTAAACTCTTTCATGCCTTCCAACAGGCCGATGGCTCCACCACTCGCAAATTTGGCGGTTCTGGACTGGGATTGGTGATCTGTCGTGAGTTGGCACAATTAATGGGCGGCGACATCACTGTACAAAGTGAATTAGGCAAAGGCAGCACATTTACGCTAACGCTCCCCCTGGCACTGGGGCAATCTTTGGCACTGACTCCGGTACCCGCCAAACAGGAATTGCCACTCGCCGACCCACTACCCGATGATAAAGAACAGTCACTCCAAGGCATACGAGTGTTATTAGCAGAGGACAATCCGGTGAATCTGGAGCTCGCCAAAGCGGTATTGCATCGCATCGGTTGCGAGGTAAGTACTGCCGGCAATGGCTTGGAGGCGGTCGAATTACATAATACGCAGCTTTTCGATATTATCTTAATGGATGTTCAAATGCCCGACATGGACGGTTTTGATGCCGCTCGTACTATTCGCAAACATGAAAAAGAGCGCGGCCTATCACGCCTACCAATTATCGCACTCACTGCCGATGCCATGCATGGTGACCGCGAATTGTGTCTGGCTGCCGACATGGACGATCACCTCGGTAAACCATTCCGCCTGAATAGCCTACTCAATACCCTAAAACGCTGGTTGCCTAAAACTTCAGAGATAACCCAACCAGAAACGCCAGAGCCTAATGACAGCAACGCAGTCTTCGATGCAAGATCGCTGGATGAAATTTGCAAAATGTCCGGTGGACAGGGTCACGATCTAATACGTAAGGTAATCACGATGTTTTTGGAAGACGCGGCAACTTTTCTGGGATCGTTGGAATCCGCCTGGGCGCAACGCGATACCGAGGCAGTGCGCAAGCTCACCCACCGGATGAAATCAGGTGCTGCTAACGTTGGGGCGATGCGTTTATCCATGTTAAGCCAAGAAATCGAAGCCACCGCACGTGATGCCCGGCTCGCCTTCGATATCGACTTTCCGACCGTTTTTAGGGAAGAAATTCGCAACGCCGCTAATCAATTGCGAACTTTCGGGGCAATAGATGATGTTACCTGACCTCAGCCCTATGTTTTCGTATCTAGATTTCGGCAATCCCTGCCGAAATCATGGCCAACAACGAAAGGAAAGTAACCGAAGCTGACTTGAACGATGACTTACGTCCTATGTCCCGAATTCCGGCAATCCCTACCAGAATGACGACCTGATGGCTTACCGGTAGTTACTTGAATATTCAGAACAGACCAATCATCGTCGTAAAAAATGTCCACTTAGAGGGATGCGAATCCGCCAAATAACCTCGCCTCCCCGAAAAGTTATTTCTTAGAAAAACGTACGCCATAGCGGCGTAGTAACTTCTCGAAAGCGACACAATATATGCGTGGAATGATCGCCGGTTTTCGACTTCTCGGAGAAGATTGAATTTTACACTGGGTAGCCTGAATCGTTATTTCTCAGAATTGTCCCTGTGCAGCCCCCTCCATCAATGCACGTAAAGTATCGCGGACCTTGATGGCATTGGCCTTAAGTTCCGGCGGAAGTGTTTTTCCGCCAAAGATGAACATATCTAGATCCATCATCGTTAGGTATACCTGTTCTGGATCGTCTTTATCCTGAACAACGGCAATGCGGCAGGGCATAAAGGCGGTGTAGGCACGGTTGTAGTCAGCCATTTGCACACCCACTCGGACATCACAGAATGAAAGGAAGCTGACGAAACGATAGGGTTTTCCAAGCACAGCCTGCGCCTGTTTATAAAAAGGAGATTCACCTACGAACAAAATATTGCGTTGCACGGCCAGACTTTTTAAAGAATCTACTACCTCCTCGGGTTTCATTCCTTTTTTGGCTGGAACTACCTCGACTATTGCTGCCCCAGGATCAAAATTCTGAAGAAAACGTATCCCCACCTTCTGATAGACTCGAACAGCCTCGGGATCCAGAAAATTGAGGATATCGTGAACTTTGTAATAACCAACGCCACCGATAATAACGGTAGCAAGACCGATGGTTGCTAGAATATTGCGGATGATTGGCATTTTCCTCTCCGGACTTGATGAGCCGATAACTACAATGGGTGCGGCAATCGTATGAGATACCCTATGTTGCACAATTCAACAACAACGACGAATTCCATTCCACTTACGCTCCTGCTCCCTTAGATAAAAAGTACGTCGATCCAAAAACGGTAGGTCGGCATGATGGATGGCGTGGTGGTGCAAATAACGTTTATAGCTGTCATTCCCGAAAAAACAGCGTAACTGTTGCCACCAATAATTCAAAGTTCGACGCAGTGCCATAATCGCTATATGAAAGTTAGGTTGAAATTAACAAACAACTCAAGTTGTCACCTAGTGCGCCTTGCCCCTCTCCCGGAGGGAGGGAGGGAGAGGGACTTTGTCATTTTCTACGTAGGAGCGTAAGAATGATGAGTAAGAACAAATATTGCGGGTTAAGAGGTAGGCAACATTGAGTCCAGAAAACTAAATAACTGCCCTCAAATCTAACAAAGAAACGATTTGGCTTTCCTTGGACTTACCCGCTAATCTCGGACCCAATCTTCCACCAGTCGGCTAGGCTCGTGGGGAGATTCGGATAACGGCGGCACCGGTTGGCCTTGTAAGTGACGTAATCCTATCCGTAGCATGTCCAGGATCACTACCCACAATACCAGCACGAAGAAAACCGTTAAGCCTGCATCCAGGCGCTGATTAAAAATAAGTTTCTCTGCTACTGCTGCCCGTTCTGGAAGAAGGGCGCCAGCCGCCAATTTGTTGGCCAGCTCCGTTGCTGCAGTGAGAAAACCCACCCGAACGTCATCACTCATGACCTTTTCCCAGGCAGCAGTTGTGGTTACTATGGCGAGCCACCCCAAAGGTAACGCCGTAATCCATGCCTGGCGCAGCCGTCCCGATTTGATCAGGATCCCGGTGGACACCGATAGTGCAATGGCAGCGAGCATCTGATTGGAAATACCAAACAATGGCCAAAGGATGTTAACCCCTCCGTTTGGGTCGATCACCCCAATGTAGAGAAAATAACCCCAGGCCGCCACAATGGCGCCACTGGTAAATAATACCGAGGGATACCAGGAGGTTCTCCCTAGAGGTTCCCAGAGGTTACCGAGAAAGTCCTGAAGCATAAAACGTCCGACCCGCGTACCGGCATCTAGGGTGGTAAGGATAAATACCGCCTCGAACATAATGGCAAAGTGGTACCACAAAGCGAGTAGGCTGCTACCAAAAGCACTGCTAAAAAGAGTCGCCATACCTACGGCAAGTGACGGCGCACCACCGGTACGGGCAAAAAGGGTGGTTTCACCTACCTCACGGGCCAGGTGTTCCATCTGTGCCACGGTTACCGGAAATCCCCACCCGGAAATGGTAGCCACGGCGTCGGCCGCGACTTTGCCAACCACCCCCGCTGGGCTGTTAATCGCAAAATAGACCCCAGGCTCCAACAGCGTAGCGGCAATTAACGCCGTAATCGCCACAAAAGACTCGAGTACCATCCCCCCATAGCCAATGGACCGGATGTCACGCTCGTTGGAAAGTAATTTAGGTGTCGTCCCCGAGGAGATGAGCGAATGGAAGCCGGAGATCGCCCCACAGGCGATAGTGATGAATACGAAGGGAAATAACTTTCCGCCAAAGATCGGCCCGCTACCATCGATAAATCGGGTCAATGCTGGCATTCGGATCTCCGGGCGTAATACCACAATGGCCACCGCGAGCAATAAAATGGTGCCGAGTTTGACAAAAGTTGATAGATAATCACGCGGGGCAAGTAGCAACCACACCGGCAGAATGGCAGCGAGAAAACCATAAACAATCACCGCCCAAGCGAGTGGCAGGCCATCATGGTCAAACCATGAACGTAATGCCGGAGAGTGGTCAATCCAGCCTCCCCCGGCTACGGCTACAAGCAATAGGACCACCCCCAATAGCGACCCCTCTGCTACTCGTCCTGGCCGAATATCGCGTAGATATATACCGATCAGAACGGCAATAGGGATAGTCGCCGCCACGGTCGAGGTTGCCCAGGGGCTATGTTTCATAGCGTTGACCACCACCAATCCGAGTACGGCGATGAGGATCACCATAATTACCAACGTTCCTACTAAAGCGGCTGCCCCACCCATCGGACCCAATTCATCGCGCGCCATTTGACCAAGACTGCGACCGTCGCGCCGGGTAGAGAAAAACATCACCACCATATCTTGGACGCATCCTCCCAATACTGCCCCCACGAGGATCCACAAGGTGCCAGGCAGATAACCGAATTGAGCGGCAAGGGTGGGACCAATAAGCGGACCAGGACCCGCAATGGCTGCAAAATGGTGACCAAAGACGATCCAACGGTGGGTGGGTACAAAATCCCGGCCATTGTTAAAACGTTCTGCCGGAGTCGCCCGGGTTTCATCCAAAACCAAGACTTGGGTAGCAATCCATGCGCTATAGAAACGATAGGCGAGCGCATAGATCGCCACCGCAGCCACGATGAACCACAAGGCATTAATTGTTTCGCCGCGTGCTAGTGCAATCCCCCCCACCGCCGAGGCTCCAACGAGAGCAACGATTATCCAAACCATGTAACGATAGAGAAAGATCATTAACCCGTTCGCGTTGAGTGATGGTGATTTTCGCCGATTCATTAGGGATGATCTCCAGTCGCAGGCTGCAGTTTTTTAGGTGTCGGGTTGTGCCAGGGCATTTTTGTTATGGGTACGTCGACGGTGGAGATAGACATAGATCACCACGGTGGTTGCGGCAAAGGCCAATGCAGCACCCACTATCCAGGGCCAGTTTTCCTTCATCCATTCTTGATGGTCACCAATGAGGTAGCCAAGTACCTGTAAAACGGCATTCCATAACCCTGCCCCAAGGAAGGTGTAGATCACAAACCGATCCAAGGGCATGCGTGCCAATCCAGCGGGCATAGAGATCAGGTGGCGGATGCCAGGTACAAATCGCCCGCTGAAGATAGAGATCTCTCCGTGGTCATGGACAAAGCGTTCGGCCTGATTCAAATGGTGCTCGGTGATGAGGAAGTAGCGTCCAAACCGTAGCAACAGTGGCCGACCTAACCAGAGGGCAAGGTAGTAACTGCCTACCGACCCAGCGACGGAGCCAAGGTTGCCAGCGAGTAGGGCTAGCCAGAAATCCAAACGACCGGTGGCGGCGAGATAGCCCGCCGGGGTCATAACCAGCTCAGAGGGAACGGGGAGGATGGAGCTTTCAGCAGCCATCAGGACAAAAATTGACAAATAGTTGAGTTGTCCCATCAGGGACAACAGATAATTGGTGAGTGATTCGCTCATGAATAACCGTGAGGAGGAGGATTGGTGAGCAGATTCTAACGCAAATCGTCACATTCTCGTCACAACATCGCTGAGATTGCGCCACAATGGCGCCAAACCATTAATCGCAATGCTTGTGATCGTGTTAATCCATCGCCAACGTTAATTCATCTCCATACATAATCCCAGTTAACCGTTCACCCCCTCCCAACGGGAGGAGGTGAATGATTGCCAATCTCAAAGGATCCACACGAATCAGAGGCAGACCGCAAAGAAATATGGATCAGCCCCGAGAGGTTCAGAAAATTACCTTCCATCCCTACCGATAATTATCGGATTCATCATCGCTAACCCATTATTTCCTTCTTTGCTTTCCGCTACTCGGTGGAACGGATCTACATAGGCACCGAGGTAGTAGGTCCCTACTGGCATCCTTGAGGGAATACGGAGCACACCACTGCATGTCGAAGTACTCCCTCCTGCCAAGCGTGGAAGGTTACATCCCATCTTCGTGTCAATATCAAAGGGAGTAATCGTCTGATCCGTCGAGAGATAAAACCTAACGTGGAACGGACCAGTCAATGAATTGAATACTTTGTTCTTGACAGAGGCCAATACATTTACCGTCATACCCGGGGCCAGTGGCGATGAACTATCCGCCCGGATTTGGGTCACGACCAAGTCAGGATTTACTTTCTCACCCGAGGTGACAGTTACTTTGCTTTGGGCGGTTAGTCCATTATTCCTTTCATTGCTTTCGTGTACCCGTTTGAGCGCGTCCGCATAGGCCCCGAAGTAATAGGATCCTGGAGCGGTTGAGGTAGGGACACCAATCGTACCATGACAATCAAAGGTTTCTCCCACGGCTAGGCTGGGAACGTCACACCCCCACCCGCTGTCAATATCGGACGGATTGATAATCGGATTATTGGAGAGGTAGAACCTGACATTAAATGGACCAGCCGCTGCAGTTCCTTGGTTAGCAACAATCGCTGCCCCCTCCCCTTTTACTCCAGAAACAATCGACATTGGACCAGTTACCTGGGTAATAACCAAATCCGGCTGCGCGTTATGAGTCCGGGAAAAGTAGGCGGTTATGCCTCTAGCTGCCGTTATATTCAGCACGCAATTTTCCATTTCCGCACAACTTGGGTCGGACCAACCTTCAAACGTAGAATCGCCAGTTGGAGTAGCGGTCAGAGTAACGGAGGTATCGACGTCATAGTCTTCTGAACAATCTGTTCCGCAGTCGATCCCCGACTGGTTGCTGTTTACTCTACCGCTCCCTGTTCCTGCTCTAGTGACGATTAGGGTATAGGAGGGAATGGCCGTAACGAGAGTTTCAAAGGTGGCGACCACCTTTTGTGCTGCCATCATGTCTACGGTGCAAGTTAATTCGGTTCCAGTACAGGCCTCTGACCAACCACTAAAGTGACTACCGTCCTCAGCAGTTGCGGTTAGCGTAACCGTATCGCCGTAGTGATAACTCCCGATACAATTCGATCCACAGTTAATTCCGCGCGGATCACTGGTCACCGAGCCACTCCCTGTCCCCAACTTGGAAACCTCGAGCGTGGCCACACGGAAACTATCCATGGCCAGCCCAGCGCGAACTAAACGGATCGGATATTGGTGGGATTGATCATCGCCAAAGGCAGAAGAACCTTCGACAAAAGATACAGACCAGGCCGCAGAGGGATGAGAAACGTCCGCAGAGGATGACCAGAAATTCGCCGAGGGCGTTCCCGGGAATTTCAGCATATTGATGGCCGGGTCATAACACTTATCTTCAACAATGGACGCCAATTCCTTGATGTTGGGCAAACGCCAGTCGGTATATCCCGCAAAGCCGCCGTCATCATTGTGAACCTTTGGCCTCTGTAACGCTTGTTGCCAAGTGTAACTTTGGACATCGCCAGAGCAATCAAGGCGGGTGTTAATGGTACCTGGGACAAAGGTCTGTCCCTCCGGGCAACGTTTCCACATTAGGCCGGTGGTGGTATCGGTAACCGTGCCCGGGATCGGGTCAGTAAAAGCCGAATTTGGCGTAGACGCCGGAACCGTGGCACTACAAGTCTGCGTCGCCCAGCCGGTTAGTGGGGATAACGCCAGCATTAGGGCCGAGATCGGCACGGCTGGATAAAATTGCGTTCTATTCATATTTGGTTCCTTCTCACAGGTATGGAGTTAGGATGTCCGAGGCGGAAGGAAGAGCGGTTGAATGGTAGCACTCACCCCAATCCACCCAAGAAACGAATTACTGTGTGACGTTGCGCACCAGGCGAACGTAGTACGTATAATTCTTAGCGCCGTAACCAGTATCGTCACCACCGAAACACACATCCCACGCATAATCTGGATAATAAGCGCTCGCCGAGGACGACCAGAAATACCATCCTTGCGTATTTTGGAAATAATCCCGATCGATGCCTGGGGAGGTAGTTGAATAATCTACCAGTGATAATAATTCTCTCTTGGTAGGCATACGCCAATCAGAGTGGCCGCATAGACTCGCGCCATTAACGTCAGCAACATATTTCTCGGTATCGCACCGACCTGTGCTATAGCAATCGCCGCCATTTGCAGTGCCAACAGAACCGCCGTTGGTAGAGGTATTGCTATCGTACCAAGTATAAGTCCAGGTATAGTCACGCGGGCCATTATCGGCAGTCTTTACCTCCCACATTAAACTGGTGACGTTGTCTCGGACGCATCCCCAATCCGTGCGACCAGTGCCTAGGCTGGCTTCGGCGGGGAGTTCGGTACCATCGTTGGCGATTTTGGTGTAGTCGAAACCGGCGACACCTCCACCGCTCTTGGTGAGCGTGCCGACGCGAGCAGCAGCGTCTCGGCCGGAGGAGGCATCCTGATTGGGATAATCAGCGGGTTCACTGGCCAAGTCGCCTTGGCTAGCGTTGCCGAAGGTACTCATGCCGGTGTCATTGAGACCTGCGACGCACAATGGAGAGAGGGGAACAGCCAGTGCCAAAAGGGTGAGAAGGGGTACGCGATGGCGATATGCGTAGGTAATGGAGCACATGGAACCTCCGGTGAAGAAAAAGGACGGGAAACTCGATTTTGTGATATAGAAAACTATCGCAGAACATCTAAGTCAAGTTGCTATCGTACTACCGTTTCGGTAGGGAATGCCGGAACCCAGGAACTACGAAGGGTAGGCCGACGGGTCACATCCCTATGACTTGGGTTCCGATAATCTCTGCAGGAATGACGACTCAAGGGTTTACTAGATAGCAATTTGAGTTGTTTAAGGCTTGGAATAGGGGGTGAGTATAAAGCGCTGTTGCCTGGATGGGAAGTCAGATACGATTTAGAACTTTTGGAGGCCGGTCATGGTAGCCCACAAGGCGACCACTATGCCGCGTTGGGCGCCGCAATATGTCAATGCTAAAACTATAGTGGCCCCGCAAGTCAAGACAAAAATTAATTTAGTTTAAGCTATAGTTGTTGACCCCGCCGCGAGGTATGCTACCGTCAGAATTCTGCATGTTCCATCCACACTGGATATATCCAACGTGGAGGCAGCGGCCCCTCGCACATTACCAAATTTATCCATAATCTTGCCTCCACCTCCTTGACCCGTAGTACTAACCTGCGCGTTGGTTAGGGGACAAGCAAGTAAAAATAATCTATTATTAGTCCAACCAAAAAATAAGACATGAAATTGCTAAAATTATGAAAAATTCTGATGGACGTTCTCTCGATCACTCTACCCTTGAGTATATAAGGCTTCAAGCAGTAAAAGCTGTACGTAAAGGAATGTCTCCTAGGGAGGTGGGCGAGATTTTCGGTATGCACCGATCGAAGGTGTACGAATGGGTGAAGAAGGCAAAAGAGATGGGTCTAGCTACGTTAAATGCGAAACCTGTCCCTGGAAGAAAATCCTTCATCAATGAACAGCAAGAAGGAATACTCGTATTCTGGCTGTGCGCATTTACCCCATTGGATTTTGAATTCTCGACAGTCTTATGGACAACTGAAATGATAAAGACATTAATAGAGAGGAAATTTTCTATTTACATGAGTCGTTCCGCGGTGGGCCGTTTTTTGCGCCGCATTAATTTAACTCCACAACGGCCAGTATATCGTGCGATAGAGAGGGACCAATTTTCAGTAGATAATTGGATTAACAAAGAGTTTCCTAGAATCAAAGAGTTGGCAAGTAATGAGGGTGCTATAATCTATTTTCTTGATGAGGCTGGGGCGCGCACCGATTATCACGCGGGTACAACTTGGGGGCTAGAAGGTTTAACTCCCATAATTCCCTCCACTGGTGGACGTTATCGCATAAATATGATCGCTGCGATAACTTCTGAAGGAAAGATGCATTTCCAAATAGGTCCCTCATCGCTCAATGGTGGTGCGTTTGTTGAATATCTAAAAATTTTGGCTCAAGAGAATTCATGCCCCATCTATATTGTAACAGACGGGTATTCTGCCCATCATGCAAAAGTAGTTAAGGAATATCTGGAGACGACAAATGGAAAGGTTAAAATATTCTTTCTTCCCACCTATTCTCCACACCTTAATCCTGTCGAGCTAGTATGGAGCAATATTAAGACACAAGGAATTGCGCGTCACCTTATTCGTAATGTGGAGGAGTTAAAAAATAAAGCTACTCAACTTTTAGAGGATTTAAAAAAATCGCCAGAGAAAGTCAGAGAACTTTTTAAAGAAGAATCCGTCCAATATGCTATTTAGCTGGAGTCCCCTAACCAACGCGCAGGTTAGTATATAAACCCAAGTTACTACCTAGCGCGCTTTTCTCCCCTCTCCCTCCGGGAGAGAAGCTTTTTCGTTTCTCACTGCATAGGTAGCAACTTGGGTTTGCTACCTACATTGAGTAATTCTTTGGTCGCCCTCCCCCCAACCCTTTCCCTTTGGGAGGGGGAGTGAAGATATTCTGCTCTAGCGGCCAATATCAATGGCTGGCATTGTTTTCTCCCCCTCCCAACGGGAGGGGGTTGGAGAGAGGGCGACCAAAGAATTACTTGTCTGGAAAGAATTATGGCTTGAAACCATAGGTGGCAACTTGGGTTATATATAACCCAAGTTGCCACCTATTCAAAATTCGGGATCGTATCCAATCGTCCCCCCTCAATCCCCCCGTAAACGGGGGGAGGTCTGCGGCCTACTCCTTCCCCGTTTACGGGGAGGGTTGGGGAGGGGGCAAGTAGGTGGCAACTTGGGTTAATTAGACCTTATCGGAAACCTCCTCATCACCCACCACAGTCAATATAAATCATGAGGTTGCGTTGTCCGGCAGAGCTAGGTAGGGGGTTTCCGATAAGGTCTATTAAACAGAATAGGTTAGATATTAGACATTATCGGAAACCCAAAACCTCACCCCCCGACCCTCTCTCCTTAACAGGAGAGAGGGAGATTTTTTGCCTGTTCCGTCGAGGAGTTAAGCATAACAACGGAATAATTCTCCCCCTCTCCTGTTAAGGAGAGGGGGGCGGGGGGTGAGGTTTCCGATAATGTCTATTGTGTATGATGACGAAGGTCATACAATCTTTACAGAATGGGGTTCAAGAGATGCAATATTAATATATCTAAGAAATATAATTAACCCAAGTTGCCACCTACTTGCCCCCTCCCCAGCCCTCCCCGTAAACGGGGAGGGAGTAGGCCGCAGACCTCCCCCCGTTTACGGGGGGATTGAGGGGGGACGATTGGATGCGATCCCGAATTTTGAATAGGTGGCAACTTGGGTTACGTAGGAAACGAAAAGCCCCCCTCTTCCGAGAGAGGAGAGAAAAGCGTACTAAATATAGTGTCTAGCCGGAAACCCCGATTTTGCGTTGCGCAGCCCAGAGGACTACCAGCCATTAGCCGATGGTTGAGCGAAACGATACCCCGGTTCCTGTGAGAAGAATTCACGACCTCGGGGAGGTCGCAGAACTCTAGTAACCGTTCAGATTCCCTTGGGAGCGCGACTATCTGAGCCGCACGAGAGCGGACGAGACGCCCGCGTTCCCAGGTAGGAATGAATACCTACGGATTCTACGACCCCTCTGGGTTGCAAAACATAAAATCAGAGTTTCCGGTCAGGCACTAACTAACCCAAGTTGCTACCTAGCGCGCTTTTCTCCCCTCTCCCGGGGGGGAGGGTATTTTTCGTTTCTCACCGCATAGGTAGCAACTTGGGTTAACTAGTTTTTTGCTGCCTAGTTTCCAGAGTCCATTAGACATTATCGGAAACCTCACCCCCCAGCCCCCTCTCCTTAACAGGAGAGGGGGAGAATTATTCCGTTGTTATGCTTAACTCCTCGACGGAACAGGCAAAAAATCTCCCTCTCTCCTGTTAAGGAGAGAGGGTCGGGGGGTGAGGTTTTGGGTTTCCGATAATGTCTAATATCTAACCTATTCTGTTTAATAGACCTTATCGGAAACCCCCTACCTAGCTCTGCCGGACAACGCAACCTCATG